>VXSY01000114.1 GCA_009837725.1 Gammaproteobacteria bacterium
TCGCTACCCTGCAGCAGGCTGCCTGATGTCCGAGATGTCCTGAACCCGTACAGCCTCTTGCGCTTCTCCTGCGTCTGTGGCTTGATTGCCGGTGCAATCACTGTTTGGTGGACAACCCGATGCCGGGTTAGCCGCTGAATAGAGCAGCCGGTTACTGGCACGGGGTAGCTCCTCGTTCCACGGTGAACAGGCGGCGCACGTTCTTCTTGGGACGGCCCCCAGCCGTCGTTCGCTGAACAGTGATTGCAACGGCCCGGCACCCTTTTGCCGGGACAACGCAACGGGATGCTGTACGGCAGGAGGAAATCGGGTGGCTGAGAACACCGTGGAGATTGAGAGTGTTACGTTCAGTGAGGACTGGATTGGTGGCGTAGAAGACGAGAACGTCGAAGAAGTCATTGAAGTCGAGTTCAAGCTCAAGTCAGACAACGAAGAATCGCCAGAGATAAGCGGGACAGTATCCTACAAGGCATCGTACCCGCACATCGCGAGCTTGAAGGTACTCAACGCAAAGCTCGCCAGCGCATTTGCCGAAGTTGCAGCCTGTCTTTCCGAGTGGGCGGAAAGTGCGCTTGAAGACGCCAAGATCGGACGAAAGCGATGAAGGCAGCGGCAGTTTCCTTTGCGCTCTGCCTGTTCGCTTTCGCCAGCTACGCCGACGAGGTTGATGTCAAGGACATACTATCCGGCGAGACCATGAACGTCGCGTTTGTCGTGGAGAATGAATCGTGTCCAGCAGCCGCCAGCACAGTCGCCTATCAAGCTCGTGTGTCAGCGTATCGTATTCCTCCTCGACGCGGAGTGAACGTAGATCAATGGGCATTCGGTCCCTTGCCGGACGGCGGTTCCCTCAAGATGACGTGCGCTGACAGCGGCAGCGCAATTGAGGTAACCGTAGGAAAAACGACCAAGTCAGCCAACTACGGCGACAAGCCTTGGCAGGTGAAAAGATGAATGACGGTTCCAAAGAGAACTTGACGCCCTTCGGTATTACGGCCTTCCTATTTTGTATTTCTCGATGTTTGCACAAGATCGAGCAAGCACAGCAGTCAACTGATGAAAAGTCGTTTCGCACCGGATTCGACGTGACAGTGACGCAGATGCTCGCCGGACACTCTCCTTTTCAACGTCTGGACGCCAATGATCGTCGAACTCTCAATCACCTACGCAACCAGCTTGATACACTTCTCGACGATCCGGCGAAGGGGACATGGTAGATCCTCCTAAATCGAAATACTCGTACAATTAGCGTTTACATCGACGCTCGGCGGAAGGACGCATAATCCTCCTTAATCGTGCTTGTAAATCCAAGTTGCCATTCGGCAATATGGAGAACACAGGCAATGAAGTGCAACCACAAGAGGAGGATCAAAAGAAGAATCAATCGACCGAGAAGCGGCCCTGGTCGTTCAGACCGAAAGGGCATGTCCTTGGCGGAACTGGCGGCGAAGTTTCCCAACGAACGCTCGGCGACAAGATGGTTCGAGCAAGTGCGATGGAAGGACGGGCGCTTTTGCCCGAAGTGTGGCGGACTCGATACCTACCGATGCAGGAACCCTCAGCCGATGCAGTTTCGCTGTCGGGACTGCAAAAGCTATTTCAGCGTCCGCACCGGCACGGTGATGGAATGCAGCCGTTTGCCGCTGCGAATTTGGGCGTTTGGCGTCTACCTCATGTCCACCTCGCTCAAGGGAGTTTCCTCGATGAAACTCCACCGAGATTTGGGAATCACGCAGAAAACCGCGTGGTTTCTTGCGCATCGCATTCGTCAGGGATGGGAGGATTTTAACGCAGGAATGCTCTCAGGCACCGTAGAAGCAGATGAGACGTATGTGGGCGGTTTGGAGAAGAACAAGCACGCCAACAAGAAACTGCGAGCAGGAAGGGGAACGGTAGGCAAGGTCGTCGTGATCGGCGCAAAGAGTCGTGAAACGAAACAGGTACGCGCAAGGGTCATTTCCACGCCAGACAGGCAGGAGCTTCACAGATTCGTCAGGCAACACGTCAGGCCCAAGTCCATTTTGTACACGGACGAACACAAGGGCTACAACGGACTCCACCAGAAATACAGGAGAGGCGTTGTCGTTCACGGCGCACGCCAATACGTTGACGGCGACGTTCACACGAACGGAATCGAATCCTTCTGGGCACCGTTGAAGCGGGCACACAAGGGCACCTTCCACCAGATTTCTGCCAAGCACATGCACAGGTACGTTACCGAGTTTGCCGGACGGCACAACGTCAGGGACTTGAACACGGCAGACCAGCTTGAGGCCGTGGCTCGCGGATTCGAGAGGAGGAGATTGACGTGGGACGAACTGACGCAGTAGGATGAAGTGGCCCGGCGGTCAGGTAACGAATTGCGGTCAGGTGCGGCTGATTCTCCTCACCCACCCTTGTCGCTCGTACCTACTAACCGCCGGGCACTTTGCGTTTACAACGCTTCGATCCGGTTGTTCTAGGGCCGGAGCAGTTTCAGCAACTCGTTCAAGATGTGCAAAATCTTGTCTAGCCAATCGGGGATTTTGAACACGGCATGGAAGGAGTTCTTCACCGTGTCTGCGTCTTTTAGTGCCTTGGGAATGCGCGCATCAGCAATGTCAGCGTCGTTGGGATAGCGAGCGTTGAAAAGACCAAGCTCAGCAGCAAAGGCATTCCTGACAATCGGTGGTTCTGCCGCCGCCGCATGGCACATGACCGTCCTTGTTCGGTCAAGTTCAAGCACTTCAAATAGCATTTTGCACAGACGCTCGGCGTGCTCTCTCCCTGAGGCATTGGCATCTAGGTCGATTGCGTGCGTCGTAATGTTCTTGACAGAAGCGATGAAGTTGGTGTATTGCTCTTCGGTCATTCCGGGTTTCCTTGAAATGCTGGAACCGCGAGTGTAGCATGTCTAATCGCCAAGAGCAGTTGTAAACGCATAGGGGTTTAATCAGAACAGGCTGAACCCAACGATGCCAAGGAAAAACGATCAAGACACGTTCGGTGGTCAGAAGAAGATCGACGCCGAACCTGAGTCAATCGCCCACGCGATCATGTCTCGCGTCAAGAATCCGTTGCCGAAGACCAAAGACGGCAAACCGATCATCGACAAGGGCAACAAGGCGACGGAACGGCAAGTGCTTAAAGAGCAGGAGGACGAGACGAAGGCGCTGGAACGTGAGAAGGAGAAAGCCAAGGCACCTCGTAGGCGACCGTTCTGAGGATTCGCTGTAAATGCAGAGTGGTCAAAGGAAGGAAGATTGCCATGATGTACGTTTACTGGACGGGTGGGAAGAGAAGGGCTGGGGCCTTGGCGATAGAACCAGAGACTCAGGAGGAAGCAGACGCGCTCGATGCTGCCGTAGCAGCAGTGGTCGCTCTAGGTGGTTTGAACATCCGCGTCAAAAGCCCGCCACGATCTAACCTCGACAACGACGACGTGGACGACGCTGGCGGTTAGCCTGATGCGCTTGCTCTCGCGCTGAATGATGCGTTGAACTTCCTGAGGTGTGTGAGTTGATTGCTGAACACGGAAGGTTGTGCTGATGTTCTTCACCTTCTTGGCACCCAGTTTTTCCTTCAGCATCTTGTCGAAACGGTTGTAGTCTGCCGTTTTGAGAGAATCGTCAAGATCGTAGGTTACGAGGTACTCGTGGAGGTTGATGGCTGCTAGTTTTCTCATTCTTGCACCTTGCATAGTTGTTGAGGCGACCAATCCTAGCACAGATCGCATCTGCCGTGGTACGATACGCTAGAACTTTAATCTCTCACAAGGAGAAAAATTGAGAATGACCGATCACGTTGTCGATGCTGGCTCTGTCAAAATTCATATCTCGGTATCGGAGCCGACAGTCACCGTTACCAGAGGAAAACCACCGAAGCCGCCGTGGTACAGGAGGATCAAGCCCCTTGTTTGGGCGCAACGTCTTGTACTCGGCAAGAGCCTGTGGGAGCTGGGAAAGGATGGATGGGAGTCAGTAAATGGCTTTCTAAGGAAATCCGCCCAAAGGGATGCAGTTGAATCTAGTTAGATATATAATTCCCTGTTTTTTCGATCGAGACGGGCCCTCGGAGGGAAGGCATTCTGCCTTCCCTAGCGTGCTGTAGGCACGCATTCCTGTGTGCCCAAAAGGAAGGAAGGCGCGCCTTGTGGCGCGTGCGAGGGCGAGACGCCCTCGCCCCAAGGGGCCCGTCCGGGGCGTCGGCGTCAGCCCTTGTGTCAGCAACGCGGCGTCCTCGGCGGGCCGGAAACTCCGAAGCCGCAGGTCCGCTTCGTTGCCGAAAGGTGATTTGGCTCGCGTGGATGGGGCCGATGCGGGCACAATGCATCGGTTTGGGAGTTAACTGCCAGGAGGGGACCCTTGTTGAGTATCGTTCTGCAACGCCGTTCTGCGGGCCGTCGCAGCACTTCCAAACGGAGCGGGAGCGGTATGGCCGGCAAGCGCCTGCTGCTTGCCGCGCTAGCCTTCGTCGCGGGCTTCTCGGCGAGCGCTGAGGTTTCGGTTACGCCGGATGTGGTGTATGGCTACAAGGACGGCATGGCGCTGATCTACGATGTCTTCACGCCAGCGGAGGCGAACGGTGCTGCCGTGCTCTACATGGTCAGCGGCGGCTGGTTCTCACGCTGGCAACCGCCGGAGCGGCGCATCGCGTGGCTTGGGCATCTGCTCGATGCGGGATTCACGGTGTTCACGATCCAGCATGGCAGCGCGCCGCGGTTCAAGGTGCCTGATGCCGTCGCCGACGTGCGCCGTGCGGTGCGCCATGTGCGATTGCATGCGGAGCGATTCGGGATCGATCCGGCCCGTCTCGGCGTCCACGGCGGCAGCGCTGGCGGCCACCTTTCGCTGATGCTGGGCCTTGCCAGCGACTCGGGCGATGGGGAAGCGGAGGATCCAGTGCTGCGCGAGTCCAACCGAGTCCACGCCGTGGTGGCCTACTTTCCACCGGTGGATCTGGAGGGCATCGTCGGCCCGAACGAGCGCTTTCCGGCCTTGGAGTTCGACCCCGCGGACGCGCAGTCCGTGTCGCCGATCCACTTCGCCAGCGCGGACGACCCGCCGACGCTTCTTATCCACGGCGATCAGGACGAACTGGTGCCAATCCTGCACAGCCAACGCATGGAGTCGGCGTTGGACGAAGCGGGCGTCGCCAACCAGCTCATAGTCATTGAAGGCGCAGCGCACGGCTTCCGTGACGAGGATGGCCGGGTGGCCGCGCAAGCGACTGTTGATTTTTTCCGCCAGCACTTGGCAGCGCCGGGGGATTAGCACGCATTCCTTAAGCGTCGGAGGGGCTTTCGACGAAGATGCGTGCGCCGAATGCGGTGGTGCTGGCGCGCCCTAAAGGGCGCGCGTGCAGTGTGAGGGCGTAGAGACCTTCGCGGTGTTCGAGGAAGCTCGCCACCTCGGCGGCGAAAGGGCGGGCCGCGTCGGCTGGGGTGAGGAACTCGATGGTGCCGCCGGCCGGCGGGTGGCAGAGGAAGCTCTGCACTCCGCGTGACTCGTCGTGCTGCTCGGGATCGCAGGGAAGGCCGAAGCCGGTTTGGTACGCGGTTCGTGCACGGCCGAGATCGCGCACCGCGATCAGGACGCGCATGATCCCGGAGAGGCCGCTCTCGCTCGGCGAGGTTCCCCCGGAGAACGAGTTGGTGGGATAAACGCGGATCAGAACGCCGAGGGTCGAGTTTGGATGCACGTCGCGGCCACTGGCGCCGGGCATGAGGGGCAGAACGTTTAGGCCGCGCTCGGCGAGTCCGATGGCCTCTTCGTCCGGATCTGGCGCTTCGAGCATGAGTGCGAACAGGCCCTCGCCGCGTCGTTCGAGGAAGCGCGACAGGCTCTGGGAGAGGGGCGCGTCGGGATTCGCCGGCGACATAAGCTCAATGTTGCTGCCGCCTTCGGGCACGCACATCGCGAGCTTGGCGCCCAAGCTGTCGACGCTGCCTGCCGAGATGTCGACGACCGGCAGGCCCAGTTGGTCTCGGAAGGTCTTGAGACCCGCGTCGAAGTCATTGAGCGCAATGGCGATGCGGGGCATGGCTGTGATCATGGTTGGCCTCCCTTTGGCTCGGATTATCCATGAAATGCGCGCCCGCCCTTGCCGGCGCGCGGACGCGCCCGGCGGGCGCGCAGGCAGTTGCGTAGAATCGTCGGCATGAGTGGAAAGATGCTGACGTGCACCTGGGCTCCGACAGTGTTCGCAGGGCCGCAGGTCGTTTCAACCAATCCCAAGGGCGAGTTTCCGGACGGGCGAGCCTTGCACTCTGCCGTGTTGCCGGCGGTGCAGCGCATCGAGGCGTTGGGACTCTCGCACCTCCTCATCGCCCAGCGCTGGTGGGGCAGCGGAGTGGAGATGGAAGGCTCCTCCCTCGACTGCCTCGCCATGACGGCGCTGTTTGCGGCCCACACCGAGCGCATTCGGCTCGTCACCGCCATCCATCCAGGCTTCTTTCACCCCGGCGCCATCGCCAAGTGGGGCACCACCATGGACTGGATCAGCGGTGGGCGCTGGGACATCAATGTCACCAGCGGCTGGAACCTCACCGAGTTCGACATGTATGGCATCGACACCCTCGAGCACGATCAGCGCTATGCGCGCTCGTCAGAGTTCATCGATGTGCTTCGCGGAGCATGGGATTCGCCGCTGTTCAGCTATGAGGGCAACTTCTACCGCGCCGAGGAACTCCGCCTTGAACCACGCCCATCGGCTCCGCTCACGGTGTTTCAGGGCGGTCAGTCCGACGATGCGATCGCCATGGCGGCGGCTCGGTCCGATTGGATGTTCCTGAACGGCGGCTCGCTAACGCGAATCGAGAGCATCATCAGCCGCGTGCGCAAGGCGTGTCTCGACACCGGCCGCACCGTTCGCTTCGCCATCTATGCCGCGCCCTTGGTGCGCCGCACCGATGCCGAAGCCTGGGCGGAGATTGAGACGCGCATCGCCGCCATCGACCGCACCCGGGCCGAGCGACGCCGTGCGGCTATCGGTGGTGCTGAGGGCATGTGGGCCAGCAACGAGGACTTGAGCCTGCTCGACACCAACGAGGGCTATGCAGCGCGACTGATCGGCAGCCCGGATACCGTGTACGAACGGTTGGACGCCTATCGGGCCCTCGGCATCGAGATGCTGCACTTCAGCACCGGCGACCAACTCTTCAACGAGACGATCCTGCCCGAACTCGTGGGCTGAAGATGCGACGGCATTCCCGCCTGCTGACAAAAACTGTCAAATTCTTCGATAGCATCGTACAATTTGACAAATGTGGATCGAACGTCACGTCGAGCCGTTGCTCACGCAGAGGGCATCCACGCGCCCTGTGGTGGTCGTCACGGGGGCCAGGCAGACCGGCAAAACCAGTCTTGTCCGTCGCCTTTTCCCAAAGCACTCCTTCGTCACTCTAGACCTGCCAAGCGAAGCGGAGCAGGCGGAATCGGATCCCGGCTCCTTCCTGGCCCGGCACCCACCGCCCGTCATCGTCGATGAGGTGCAGTACGCGCCGGGCCTCTTCCGTCATCTTAAGGCCGTGGTGGACGGGCGCCGCGACCGCTTCGGCGCTTTCATCCTGACGGGGTCGCAGCCGTTTGCCCTCATGCGCTCGGTGTCCGAGTCCCTCGCCGGTCGCGCCGACATCGTGCAGCTAGAGGCGTTGTCCTACGCGGAAGCGAAAGCCAGCTTGCCGGAACTCAAGCCCGAGGAATTCTTGGTTCGGGGTGGCTTTCCGGAGCTTTACGGTCAGCCGCAAGTCGAATCGCGGGGATTCCTGCAATCGTATGTAGCCACCTATCTGGAACGGGACCTGCGTCAGCTCTTGCAGGTGGCGAGCCTGCGCGACTACGAGCGCTTCCTGCGTGCGGCGGCATTGCGCACGGCACAGCTCCTGAATCAGGCAGACCTCGCCCGCGATGTGGGCATCAGCGGCTCCACGGCGGGGGCCTGGCTGTCGGCGCTGGACGCATCACACCAGATTGCCCTCCTTGAGCCGTGGTTCAGCAACGCCACCGCATCGCTCGTGAAGCGCCCCAAGCTCTACATTCGCGACGCCGGCCTCGCCGCCTTCCTCTGCGGCGTTCACAGCGCGGACGACCTGCGGTCTTCTCCGCTTGCCGGAGCGTTGTGGGAGACACTCGTCTGCGCTGAAGGCCGGCGCCTGCAATTGGGACGTCACGGCGGCTGGCAGATGAACTTCTGGCGCGACCGCAGTCGCGAAGCGGACTTCCTCATCCACCGTGGGGGGCGATTTCACCTTGCAGATGCGAAATGGACCCAAACGCCCCGCCGGCGCGATGCTCCGGCCTTGAGCAAGGTGGCTGCAATGCTGCCGCCTGGTTCGGTCGCCAGCCTCTCAATCATCTGCCGCACTCCGAATGCATATCCCCTGACCGAGAAGGTTGCGGCCGTCCCCCTTGACGGTGTCGCGGACACGTTCACCGGCTCATAAAAGTCCGGCAGCAGCCTGCCTCCAAGCGCATGAGGAAGGCCACCCGAAGACAGGGCGACGCATGCGTCGCCCCTGTACCTTTCCTAGTACTCCGAGCCGAAGGCGCGGAGTGGGCAGAACTGCCGGGAGCTACCGGTCGCCCCTTGTGCCGAGAGCACCGCTGTAGGACCTGTGCCCCGGCAGTTCCGCCACGATGGATGCCCAGTGAACAGTTTGCGCCACGAGCGCCAGTACAGGGACCGGCAGGCATCGTGGCACGCCGGCAATCGGCCGGCAAGCGAACGGAGGCGGGACGATGTCGGAACGGAACTGGTATGTCGGAGTGGACTGGGCGTCGCGGAACCACCAGGTGTGTGTACTCGACGGTGCTGGCGCGGTGCGTGGCGAGCGGGTGTTCGCGCACAGCGGTCCGGGGCTTTGGGCGATGGCGTCGTGGATCCTCGAGACGGTGGGTGAGGTTGCGCCGGCGACGGTGGGCGTGGCCATTGAGACGCCGCACGGCCCGGTGGTGGAGAGCCTGCTGGCGCACGGTCTGGCGGTGCACTCGATCAACCCGAAGCAGCTGGACCGGTTCCGCGACCGCTACTCGCCGGCGGGCGCCAAGGACGACCGTCGCGACGCGCGGGTGCTGGCGGCGGCGCTGCGCACGGACCCGCACTGCCTGCGCCGCGTGGCGGCGCTGGCGCCAGAGCTCGTCGAACTGCGCGAGTCGACGCGCCTGCGCACGGAACTGCTGGGCGAGCGGACACGGCTGATCAACCGCATGCACGACATGCTGTGGCGCTACTACCCGGCGTTCAACTGGCTGGTCGGCGACGACCTGGCGGCGCCTTGGGCACAGGCGCTGTGGCAGCGTGTGCCGACGCCGGCGGCGGCGCGTGGGACGCGCCTGTCGACGTACGAGAAGCTGTTGCAGAAGCACCGCATCCGCCGCTTCGACGCGGCGCAGTTGAAGGCCCAGCTGACGGAGCGGCCGCCGCACATCGAGCGTGCGACGGCGACTGCCGCCGAAGCGCACGCACGCCTGTTGGCGCAGCGGCTGGCGTTGGTCGCCGAGCAGCTGGCCGATGCCGAGGCACGCATCGACGCGCTGCTGGGGGAACTCGGCGGCGCGGACCCCGGCAGCGCCGACGCGCCGACCGAGGCGACCGCGAAGCCGCGTGACGCAACCATCTTGCGCTCCATGATCGGGATCGGCCGGAGCGTGCTGTCGATCCTGCTCGCGGAGGCGGGCGACGTCCTGAGCCGGCGCGACTGTCGGGCGCTACGCTGCCTGTGCGGGACGGCGCCGGTCACCCGGCAGTCCGGGCGCACGCGGACCGTGACGCGGCGCTTGGCCGTACACGGTCGGCTGCGTGACGCGGTTCTGCACTGGGCGCGCGTCGCGGTCCAGCACGACGCCGCCTGCTCGGCGAAGTACCGCGCGTTGCGGGCACGTGGCCATGGCCACTACCGCGCCCTGCGCTCGGTGGCCGACGGCTTGCTGCGCATCGCCTGCGCCATGCTGCGCGACGGGACGCTGTACGAACCCCGCTGCGTCCAACCATGAACGGCGCGCGCACGTCCTGGCCGGACGCACCGCGGCTCGCACTTGGCATCGCATCGTCCCCGGAGCAGAACGCGGGAGGTAACGCCCGGAACCAGTCCGAAGACCGACTCCAAAAAAGGACTTGCAAAAAGGTGAACAGTCCTACGGCTCGGGACATGACCGACACCTTCCTGTAGGGGCGACGCATGCGTCGCCCTGTCCGGCAGGCGGGTGCATCGCCGCCAAGTCCGACAAACTGCTAGCGTACGTCGATCTTGCGTGTCCTTGGCAGGCGCAGCACTTCGGTGCCGCAGATCAGGTCGTGGAGGCAGCGGCGGTTGCTGCGGAAGATGAAGGCCTGATCCACCAAGGGCAGCAGCACGAGCGCACCGAGGGAGACCGAGTAGAGCGCCAGGAAGAAAGGCGAGCGGATTGCCAGGCGCCACCACCGCGCTGGATTCGTGGTGGCGGCGTCGACTACCACGAGGCCGAGGATTGCCTTGCCCAAGGTTTGGCTGTAGCGGGCCAGGTGCCAGCCGTTGACGAGAAAGTAGGCGACGAAGCCGAGCCCAATGATCCGAGGCAGGGGATTGCCGTAGTCGCCGGCGTCCTCGAAGGCGCCGGTTGCGACGACCAGAACCAGCCCTGCAGCAAAAGGACGAGCGCGAAGTCGATGGCCGCGGCTGCCAGTCGGCGCCCTCGACTTGCGAGGACGGGCATCTCGTCGCCAGTCGCGTTCACGGTTCGCCCTCCGCGTGCTCCTGCGGTGACTCCACGCCACCGGGCCGACCGTTGCTGCCCTCGAGCGCAAACACCAAGAGCGCGTTGCCGCCGCGCTGGAAGAAGCTGCCGTACCCGGAAGATACGATGACGAGATCGTCAGCGACCATCGGCCCGTGTGCGTCGAAAGCCCCACCGGTAGCCATACCGTTCATCGCATCGAAATCGCGCCAGGTGTCGAACGACCAAAGCACCTCGCCGCTTTCCACATGGATCGCTTCCAAGAAGCCGTCGATGCTGCCAGCAAACACCACATCGTTGGCGATCGAGATGGCTGCCGAAATCCCGCCCCAGCAGGCGCGTTCGTTGCATCGTGATCGTCGCTCGTGGAACCAAACCCGGCTGCCGTCTTGTACCCGCACAGCGTGCAGCCCCGGTTGCGCCTCGCCGGGCCCGGTCAAGGGGCCCGCGGGCAAGTCGCTGACAGGCACGAGGACAAGCCCACGCCCAGCGTGATAGGCGATGCCCCAATGAATGCCGCCGAGGGCCCCGCCGCGACCGAGTTTGCTTTGCCAGACGACGCTGCCGTCCTCGGCGCGCAATGCATGGATGTCGCCGGACTTCTGTCCGGCGAGAACCAGGTCTTCGCCGCGCTCCATGGTCGCAAGAATGGGGGGCGCACCGAAGTCGAGGTCTGGCCCCACCGGGTCGGGACAGTTCGGGTGTGCGGTTCCCATCAAGTTGCAGGCCATGTTGTAGGCGTCGCCGGCGGTGGCTTGCGTGATCCAGCGCACGGCGCCGGTGTCGGCTTCCACGGCGAAGATGGCATCGCTGGTCTCGGTCGTCGGATGGCTGTAGTTCTGCCCGGTGCCGAAATAGACGAGATTGCGCTTCTCGTCGAAGGCCGGTGCGCCCCATGCCGGAGCACCCGACGGCCCGCGTTGCTTCACCACCAGCCAGCGCCGGCCGGTGACCTCGGCTGGCTGCTCGATGGTGCGCCGATACCAGCGTGTGGCGCCGCTTTGGGAGTCAAGCGCGCCCAAGCCGCCGGCCGTATGACAGCAGCCAAGGAAAGGCACCGTGGCGAGGCCAATCTCCTGTGACGCCACCGGCACGAACACCGTGCCACCGGTGACCAGCGGCGTTCCGGAGTAGAGCGGCGCTTCGTCGACTCCGTCGGGGTGGGCGTTCCAGAGCAGCGCTCCATCGCCGGCGTTGACGGCGAACACGCCGCCCGTAGATTCCAGGAAGAAGAGCGTAGCGCCTTCGGCGGTTCGTTCGTGGACAATGGCGCTGCGCACTTGACCCGCGTGGGCGAACCGCCAGCGTTCGCAGCCGGTTTCGCGGTCGAGCGCCACAAGGCCGTTGCCGTCGCCGATGAAGAGCGTGTCTTCCGTCACCAGCGGCATGGATCGCGGCGAGTTGTCGCCCAGGTTGTAGGTCCACTTGAGCTTCAGCGACGCGACGTTGGATGCTCGAATGGACGTGCCCCCGGGCCCGCGGAAGCGTGTGTTGCCGAGGTCAAACCCCCAGCCGGTGGAGCGAATCTGCGTCAGTCCAGGCGTTCCGTCCGTGTCGGCACACGGGGCCGCGTCGCCATCGGCCGCGATCACGGAGGCGTGCCCCGCAACCAGCGCGAACGTAGCGAGCAGCAACGGCGCGACGGTGCGGCGCTTCATTTCGGTTGTGGCTGCCTCGCGGGTTGGTGGCGCAACCGTATCACCAAGCGGCTGCGGTGGCCGCGATGCCTCGTGGCATCATGCCTTGCGAGGCATACAGCGGCAACGAGGGAGAACTCATGCAATTGCGTCCGAACCGCGTCAAGCGCAAGCTCGAGGTCGGCGAACCGGCGTTTGTCATCGGCGGCTTCACCCATGCCGACGACATCGACTCCTTTGGCCCCGTGGGCTTCGACGGCGTTTGGCTCGAAGGCGAGCATGGCGGCGTGGACGCGGCGGATCTCGGCAACCTCACGCGGGCCTGCGACATCTGGGGCATGACTTCCGTCGTGCGCGTCAATCGCAACGACCAGGGGCTCATCTATCGGACGCTGGATCGCGGCGCCCAGGCCATCGTCGTGCCGCATGTGGACAGCCGCGCGGATGCCGAAAACGTGGTAGCTGGCGGCAAGTTTCCGCCGCTCGGCCGGCGCGGTCTCTTCACCAGTAGGCAGGGCTATGGCGTGCCGGGCTATTTGGCCGAGGCCAACGACGAGACGCTGCTCATCGCGCTGATCGAGGACATCGAGGCGTGGCGCAACCTCGACGACATTCTCGAAGTGGACGGCATTGGCGTGTTCTTCGTCGCGCCCTCGGACTTTGCGGCATCGATGGGTCACATTGGCGATGTGGGGCACCCCGAAGTGCAGGAGAAGATCGACGATGCGCTGCGCCGGATCGTCGCCGCCGGTCGCACCGCAGGAACTCTCGCCATGACCGGCAATGCCCAACGTTTCGCCGAGATCGGCGTTCGCTTCTTCTTCACGGTCACGTCGCCTTGGGTGGCAGCGGGCGCCGATTCCTTTCGCGCCGCCGTATCAGAGGGCATTTAGGAGTCTCCGCGCAAGTCCTCGCATGGAACAAATCGCGCAACCCTACGATCCTAGGGCGCTTTCGTCGTAGGGGACGGGCTTGTCCCGTCCCGTGCTTGCGCGCCCTTGCGGGCGCGTCGGCAGTTCGCTTGCGCGAACTGCTGTGCTTTGATGGGTTCGACACGGGGCGGGACAACCCGTTCCCTACGGCGTCCGGCGGGCTTCCACCACAACGGAGTTGCTCGCGGCTCGCTCTAGGCTCTCCGGGTCCGGTTGTCCGCTCGGTGTCAGGGACACGTCGTGGTACGCCGCGTCTTGCGGGAACTCATCGAGATATGCGGCGAGCAGGGCGCGGGCACGCTCCTGGTCAGTGACGACGCTAGCTTCGCAGCCCTGGCGCTTGCCGCGCACCGTCAGCGTGACTTGCGCGCCGCCTTGCAGGTTGCGCCACCACAGGGTGTTTCGCGAGCTGAAACATCGAAGCACGTCACCGTCCTCGACATACCGCAGCGGCGTGGTTCGCCAAATGCCGCTGCGCCTTCCCCGATAGCGCATGAGGAGCAGGCTGCCGCTCGCCACGAAGTGCAGCGGTGAAGAGAGCACCAGTCGCATGAGAGGGTTGATGATGACAAACAGCGGCTCCGGCAGCTTCATCCTCGTCACCGTGATCGCGAGCGTTGAAAAACATCATATGCATATGCCCAACCGACACTGCAAACAGTGCCGGCGGACGAGTATGATTGCGCGTTTTTCGCCCGCGCCCAGCCGATCCATGGGCCTTGAGACACGGAAGGAGCACAATGAGCGACAAAGCGGACAATGGAGTCAACGTCGAGGCGCTGCTGAACGCAAGGGAGGCAGTCTCGGAGGCCCCCGAGGCGGCGCAGTTCCGCTGGCGTGCTGCCTGTGAGTGGAAAAACGGCACGCACAGCCAGTCCACGGTTGAGGGCTACTTCGGCCTGGGCGCGGAGCAGCACCACAAGCGTACCTTCGCCTTCGATGCCGACCACCCAGAGACGTTCGCCGCCGAAGACAACGGCGCGACGCCGGTGGAGTACGTGCTGGTGGGGCTCGCGAGCTGTCTCACCGCCGGTGTAGCGAGCGTCGCACAGAACCGCGACATTCAGTTGCGTTCCGTGCAGGCGACGCTGGAAGGCGACATGGACATCCAGGGCATCCTCGGTGCGGACGCCGACGTGCGCAACGGCTTCAGCGGCATCCGGGTCACCTACAACATCGACGCCGACGCGTCCAAGGACGACATCGAGGCGCTGGTGGCGCAGTCGCAGAAGCGCTCGGCGGTGTACGACATCATCACCAATCCCACAAACGTCACCGTGGACGTGAAGTAGCCGAGCAGGGACAGCACTCCGACTCGCCGAGCTTCGCGCCGTGCCTGCTGCGGATGTCGTCATCGTTGGCGCCGGCCACTCGGGCCTCGCCATGAGCCGGTGCCTTGCCGAGGCAGGGGTCGAGCACGTCGTACTCGAACGCGGGGAGGTGGCCAACTCCTGGCGCACGGAGCGGTGGGACTCGCTCCGACTGCTGACCCCGAACTGGCAGAACCGCCTCCCGGACTACGCCTACGCCGGCGACGACCCAGACGGCTTCGCGACGGTTCCTGACGTTGTGGACTTCATCTCCGGCTACGCGACGCACATCGCCGCGCCGGTATTGGCCGAGACGACGGTGGAGCGCGTCTGCGCTGGTGAAGGGGGATTCGCACTCGACACCGATCGCGGTACTTGGCTCGCCCGGGCATGCGTGCTCGCGAGTGGTGCCTGCAACGTTGCCAATGTGCCGAAATGCGCGGCGGACTTGCCGCCGGGCGTTCACGCGATTACGGCACGAGACTACCGTCGCCCGGACGACCTCGATGCGGGTGAGACGCTGGTGGTGGGGGCATCCGCCACCGGCGTGCAGCTTGCGGAGGAAATCCACCGTTCCGGCCGACCGGTGACGCTTTCCGTAGGGGAGCACGTGCGCTTGCCTCGACTTTATCGCGGCAAGGACATCCAGTGGTGGATGACGCACGCCGGGGTTCTCGACGAGGGCATCGGCGAGATCGACGATCTGGTTCGCGCCCGCAACATCCCTTCGCCGCAGTTGGTGGGCACGCCGGAGCGACGCGATCTCGATCTCAATGCGCTTTCCGGTCAGGGCGTGCGGCTGGTGGGGCGCTTGGGCGGCATCCAAGGCGACCGGGTGCTCTTTTCCGGTTCCCTCGCCAACATCTGCAAGCTCGCCGACCTCAAGATGAACCGGCTGCTGAACACACTGGACGAATGGGCCATGGAAGGCGGCCGGGAGCTCGTGGCCAACGTGGAGCCAGCGCATCGATTCGACGCCACGCGGGTGCCGGCGGAACCGGAGCTAAGCCTGCGCTTGGGCGGCGAGGGCATTCGCAACGTGGTGTGGGCCACCGGCTACTCGCCGGATCTGTCTTGGCTCGACGCTCCGGCTTTCGACCGCAAGGGCAAGCTGCGCCACGACGGCGGCGTGGTGGCCGTGCCGGGGCTGTACGTCCTGGGCCTCAGCTTCCTGCGCCGCCGCAAGTCGAGCTTCATCCACGGTGCCGAAGACGACGCCCGCGACCTCGCGACGCATCTTGTCGCCAATTTGGACAGTCGCGCGGGTGCGAGGGCTCCGAAGCACCTGAGGGCCGGCGTGGTGCCCCTCATGCGGTCGGCGCCAGCCCAGCCCAGTCATCCGGTTGAGCAACACCCGCCTCGTTCGCTCTCTGCCCAAGGCACTCCTTCAAAGACCGCATGAGGGCTTGGCGGCTGCCTCGACTCGGCGATCCGTGGACGGAGTTGGCTGCCGTGGAAGCGGCCGAACCGCCTGCGAAGGAAGCCGCTTCCGTACGCTCCGATGCGGTGGTTGTCCGGGTCGAAGCCACTGATCTCAACTTCGCCGACATCCTGCAATGCAGGGGCCAGTATCAGGTGCGCCACGAGGTGCCGTTTACGCCCGGGATGAATGCGACCGGAACCGTCGTCGACTCATCGCCCGACTCGCCGCATAGGACTGGCGAGCGCATCGTCGGGCCCACGGTTGCGCCTTGGGGCGGATTTGCCGAATGCGCAGTGCTGGCGGGGGATCTTGCCCATCCCGTGCCAGATGGCGTGGCTTCCATCGACGCGATGGCTGCCCACATCACCTTTGGCACGGCTTGGTTTGCGTTGCACCATCGCGGCCGGCTGCAGCCCGGCGAAACGGTGCTCGTGTTGGCCGGAGCGGGTGGCGTTGGCTCCGCCACGATCCGGTTGGCGCGCGCGCATGGCTGCTGGGTGGCGGCTGCGGCGGGAGGCAGTGAGAAGGTGGCAATCTGTCGCGAGCTGGGCGCCGACGCCGTGATCGACTACGAGGCGGAAGACCTGTACGCGACGGTGATGGAGTTGACGGCCGGGCGCGGCGTGGACGTGATCTTTGATCCGGTCGGCGGCGATTGGTCCGACACGGCACGGCGACTCCTCGCCTGGGAAGGACGGTTACTGGTGATCGGCTTCGCCAGCGGCCGGATTCCATCCGCGCCAGCGAACCACGTGCTGGTGAAGAACTACGCGGTGATCGGGGTCCACATGGGCGGCTACCGCGAACGCCGCATCGACCTCGTGCGCAAGTGCTACGCCGATCTGCACGGGCAATTGGAACGCGGCGAAATCAAGCCTTTCGTGAGCAAGGTGATCGACTTCGACGCCGTCCCGCAGGCACTGCGGCGGCTTGCGGAACGGCGGACTACGGGGCGTGTGGTTTTCGACCCGCACCGCTGAAGGGGACGCGGTCAGGTGGTCTCGAACAGACCTGCGATTTCGGCTGGGGTGAGCGAGAGTGCCTCGGCCACCATGTTGTAGAAGCCGACTTCGCGAGAGCTGATGCGGCCGTCGCTCAGGATCACTTCAGCGAGAGCACCGGCGATCATGGCGCGGTCTTGGGCATCCACCTTGCGCGCGACACTGGCGAGGTGGCGTTCGAGGGGTGCGGACTCATAGAGGCGGGAGTGCGCCGCCATGCGCACGTCGTGGGCGGTGACTTGTTCACCGGTGGTCTTCTCCACCACATCGCGCACTGTCTCGATCTCGATGTGCTTGATGTTGCTGTCCGCGGCGGAGGCGCGGGCCAAGGTCAGGAGCACGGTTTCCTTGACGAGGTCGTTCTTTTCGTCCGCCGTCGGCTCGCCGCCGCCGAAGATCTTCAGGATGTTGGTGAGGCTCGCGATGCTCATCGGCTGATTTCCGCTCCTGGGTGTCGTGAAGAATGTCGGGTCGCAAGGCAATGGCGCGGCAGTATAAACACCGTCGGGCGTTGGTGCGACGAATCGCGCCGCAATCCCGGGCTGGTGAGAAATGCGGGCTAAGGTTCAGGCGTTGGCGCCGCGTCCGGTAGTAATCCCTCGCTGCGCAAGGCATGCCAAAGCTCGGCTGGCACGTTGGCTTCGAGGTTCTCGCGGTTGGCACGCGGCTCTTGGGGCGAGCGGGCACCGGGGATGGCTGCTGCTACTGCCGGGTGAGCCAGCACGAACTGCAGCGCGACGCTGGCCAGCGACACGTCGTGCTCGGCGCAGATGCGCGCCATGCGTGCCGATCGCTCCACAACCCAATCCGGGGCCTTCTCGTACATGTACGTCGTCGCGCCATCGGGGTTTGCGAGCCAGCCGCTGGCATAGGGCGCGGCGATCACGACGCGGATGCTGCGTTCCTCGCAAAGCGGCAGGATGCGTCGCAAGGCGCGGGTTTCGAGCAGCGTGTAGCCGCCGGCGACGACGAAGAAATCGAGCTCGACGATGTCCGCAATGCGTTCGCATAGTTCCTCGTGGGGGCTGTTTCTGCGAGGGGAGGCCCCTCGCGCTCCCCCAAGCTGAGGGCTCTGCGCGCCTCCGGCCGCTACCTCCCAACTGCTGGCGTTGCGCGCCTCGAGGTTGCAGCCGCAGCCAATGGCGGCGATGGCGCCTTCGGCGCGCAGCGCGTGCAGATAGTCTGCGCCGCCTTGCTCTGCAAGTTCTGCGAGATGCGCTTCGATTTGTTCGGGGGCGTGGTAGCCGAGGTCGATGTCGTGGATGGTCAGGCTATCCACGAATGACGTGCCGAGTCGTTGCAGCGAGTCCTCGTGTTGGCGCTGCAGGGAGTCGGCGTCGTAAGCGAACCGAACGCGCATTCCCGTGTCGCGGTCCCTTGGCGTGCGCACCTGGCCGTTTGGGCTCAGCGTGCGGTTTGCATCGTCGCGGGAAGCCTCGGGCACCAGCCGCTTGCCGACTTTAGTGTTGATGCGATAGTCGGCCCGTTGCGCCAGCGGTGCGAGCGCCAGCCCCAGCCTTCGTTCAGACCGGCCGAGGCCATACCAGGGGGCAGTGTCGAAGAATCGGACGCCGGTCTCCCAAGCGGACGCGACCGTGGCAAGACTGGTTTCGTTGCCGATGGCAGGATTGCCGATCGTGCCGCCACCAAAGCCCAGCGGCGTAACCGTCAGGCCACCACGCCCGAGGCGGCGCGGCGTCACGAAGTCACTAGCGTTCATGGCAGCCCCATCAGCTTCTCGAACGAAGGGTCATTATCGTGCCAAGCCTCAACTCGGGCCTCCCGTCTGCTGCGGTGCATTGCGAATCAGTTCCACGATGCTGTTTTGGCGGCGGCGGACCGCGTAGTCGAGGGGTGTTTCGCCGCCGGGTTGCATGCGCGTCTTGCGGGTGCGCGCGGTGAGGTCGGGGTCATAGCGCAAAAGCAGCTCTACGGCGCTTCGGTTGGCGATGGCTACGGCCTCGTGTAGCGCAGTTTTGCCGGCGTGGTCGCGTCGGTTCGGCGAAGCGCCTTGTTCCAGCAGAAGCTCGGCCATGTCGAGGTGTCGATTGGTGAGCGCGCGGTGCAGCATCACTCCGCCATTGTGGCCGGCAGCGGCGTTGCAGTTCGCGCCAGCGTCGAGCAGGGCGCGAGCCGCTTGTATTGCGTTTGCCTCAACGGCATAGGCGAGGGGCTCGTGACCGTGGCGATCGATGGCTTGCACGTCGGCGCCGGCCGTCAGCAACGCTCGCACGCAGCGCGTCGAGTCTGCACGGGCTGCATGGTGCAGGGGCGTAGCGTCGCGGCGGTCGCGTGCGAGCACCGCTCTGGCGTCGCCATCCAGCATTCGGGCAAGCGCATGGATGTCGTCGACTGCCGCCGCGTGGTGTGGCAAGTAGGGGCATCCACATGCGACGAGATACTTCGCGATGGCCCGCTGCCCTGCGCTGGCCGCCCGGTCGAGTAGAGAAGAGCCGCCGCCATTGACTTGCCGCGCATCCGCACCGCGTTCGACAAGCAGGCGCACGATCTCGAGATCGCCACCGGAGACCGCTTCGCCGGCAGGCGTGTTCCCATGTGCATTGCGGGCGTCTACCACATCGGGGCGCCGGTCCAGCTCCCGCGCCACCGAGTCTATGTCGCCGCTCAGGATTGCCGCGATGAGGCTCTTGCGCGCTTGGGTCTTGTTCAACTTACCGAAGTAGCTCAATCCAGTGCAGCACCGGCTTCGAGACGGCGTCGTCCAAGTGCGTCTGGCAGCCGATGTTGGCGGTGGCGATCACGTCCGGCTCTCCCGACATCAGGGCGTCGGCCTTGCGATCCTTGAGTTCGCTGGCGAGCTGCGGCTGCAGGATCGAGTAGGTGCCAGCGGAGCCACAGCAGAGGTGGGAGTCGGGCACTCGCGTCAGGCGGTAGCCGGCACGCTGCAGGATGCCCTCGACGATGCCGCCGATGCGCTGGCCGTGCTGCAGCGAGCAGGGCGGATGCCAGGCGACGCGGTCGATGTCGTCGCGCTTGCGGAACTCGAACCGTTCGAGCACTTCCGCAACGTCACGCACACGGGACGCCACTGCCTTGGCCGCGTCCGTGCCGAGCAGCCGGCCGTACTCCTTCCAAGTGACGCCGCAGCCGCTGGCTGTGGAGACGATCGCATGGGCCTTTGCCGCCGCGTCATGCGACGCCAGGCGCCGCACATTGCGCCGCGCCATGGCAAGGGCCTCGAAGGTCTCGCCCAAATGCAGGGGGAGGCCGCCGCAACAGCCCTCTTGGGCGAAGCTAAACGCCTTCACGCCGCGCGCGTCCAGCAACGCAGCAAGATGGGCGTTCACCTCCGGCGTCACCACCCGTTGCACGCATCCCTGCAGCACCAGCACGGAGCCCTCAGCTTGGGGGAGCCCGGATGAGGCCCCTTCGGCGGTGGGGCTCAGAAGTTCCGCGCCAGCGGAACTTCCAACGCGCCCGCCAGGGCGCGCGAGCGGGAGGGGCCTCCCCTCG
>VXSY01000279.1 GCA_009837725.1 Gammaproteobacteria bacterium
TGCTGGCAAGCTATCTGCCATCGCGCCCGCGGGCGCGCATCCACAGCGTAAGCGGCATGTACCCCTACATCGACGGCCTGCAACCCTATCCGTTCGAACGCTTGAACGAGCTAAAGGCTGGCCTCGCCCCACGCACCAATCGGCCGCACGTAGCGCTCTCCATCGGCGAGCCGAAGCATGCGCCGCCGGATTTCATCATCGAGGCGCTCGGCCGCGAGGAACTCTTGCGCGCCGGCCTTTCGGCCTATCCGCCAACCCGGGGCGGCGACGAACTGCGTGGCGCCATTGCGTCGTGGATCGGGTGCCGCTTTGGCGTAGAACTCGATCCGACTACGGACGTGCTGCCGGTGAACGGCACCCGCGAGGCGCTGTTCTCCTTCGGTCAGGCGATGCTCAGCGGTCGCGCGGGGGCACGCGTGCTCATGCCAAACCCGTTCTATCAGATCTACGAGGGGACGGCGCTGCTGAAAGGGGCAGAGCCGTATTACGTGCCGGCCACCGGCGTGCCCGATTTCGAGGACGTGCCGGATGCGGTGTGGCAAGAGACGGAGCTTGTGTACCTGTGCAACCCAGGCAACCCGTCTGGGGCGGTGATGTCGGAGCAAGCGCTGGTGTGGCTGGTGGAACGAGCCCACGAGCACGACTTCGTGATTGCCGCCGACGAGTGCTACTCGGAGATTTACCACGACGAGGACTCGCCACCGGTGGGCCTCTTGACCGCAGCAGCGCGGGCTGGCCTCGGCATCGCCCGCTGCGTGGCCTTCAACAGCCTCTCCAAGCGTTCGAGCCTACCTGGCCTCCGTTCCGGCTACGCGGCGGGAGACCCGGCGCTGATGGCACGCTACTACGACTACCGCACCTACCACGGCTGCGCCATGCCCGTGCATGTGGCCGCGGCCAGCATTCTGGCGTGGAGCGACGAGACCCACGTTGCGGCGAACCGCGCCGCGTATCGCGCCAAGTTCGACGCGGTGGCGCCGGTGCTGGCACGGGCGTTCGAGCTCGAAGTGCCGCCGGGCGGGTTCTATTTCTGGCCCGAAACCCCAGGCGACGATTGCGAGTTCACGCGGGCGCTGTTCGAGCGCGAGAACATCACGGTGCTGCCGGGGAGCTACCTCGGCCGCGAGCAGGACGGCGTGAATCCAGGCTCCGGCCGCATCCGCATCGCCTTGGTGGCACCACTCAAGGAATGCGTCGAAGCCGCCGAACGGCTGGCGGCATTCGCCCAGGACCTCGGCTGACGAGCGGACGATTTCGGTGGACGATCCGACCGAAGCAGTGCTCGCCTTCACCAAGGAGCTCATTGCCCGGCCGTCGGTGTCTCCGAACGATGCCGGCTGTCAGGAACTGATTGGCGAGCGGCTTGTGAGGGCAGGTTTCGCCCTCGAATCCATGCCCTTTGGCGCGGTGGACAACCTGTGGGCTACCCACGGCCAAGGTGCCCCGCTCGTCGTGTTCGCCGGGCACACAGACGTGGTGCCGCCCGGCCCGGAGGAGGCTTGGGACACACCGCCGTTCGAGCCCAAGGAGAGGGACGGTTGGCTGTACGGACGCGGCGCTGCAGACATGAAGTCGAGTCTTGCGGCAATGGTGGTTGCGGCTGAGCGGTTCCTCGGCGGCTGCCCGAAGCCAGCCGGCACCTTGGCCTTCCTCATCACCAGCGACGAGGAAGCCGATGCCGTCGACGGCACCGTGCGCGTGGTGGAAACGCTCACCGAACGAGGCATCCAGATCGACCATTGCGTGGTGGGCGAACCTTCGTCCACGGCGACGGTGGGCGACGTGATTCGGGTGGGCCGGCGCGGCTCCCTGAGCGGCAGCCTGACGATCGCCGGCATTCAAGGCCACGTGGCATACCCGGATGACGCACTGAACCCGATCCATGCAAGCCTCGCGGCACTGGCGGACCTGGCAAGCCGGCATTGGGACGAAGGCAGCCCGCCGTTTCCGCCAACCACGTTCCAAATCTCCAACATCCGCGCCGGCACGGGCGCGGGCAACGTCATCCCGGGGGAGCTCCTTGCAGCGTTCAACTTCCGCTTCAACCCTTCGCAGACCGAAGCGGGCCTGCGCGCCAAAGTCGAACGGGCCCTGGCATCCGTAGGCGCACCGTGGCACGTGGACTGGCGACTCTCCGGCCCGCCCTTCTTCACCGCTTCCGGAACATTGACAAGCGCCGTTCAGCGCGCCATCGAGGAAGTCGCCGGCCACGCCGCAGAAGAGTCCACCTCCGGCGGCACCTCCGACGGCCGTTTCATTGCCCCAACCGGCGCAGAGGTGGTGGAACTTGGCCCCGTCAACGCCACCATCCACAAGGTCAACGAGCGCGTGCAAATCGCCGATCTGGCGCCGCTGACGCGGATGTACGAGAGCACCCTCGCCAGACTCCTGGCATGAAGCGTGCCCTTTGGCTGGGCCTGGTCGGGGCACTCGCCCTCGTCATCTTCCTCGTGCTCCAGGCGCCGGCGCGGCTCATCGAGCGGTTCCTCGGCGATGCCTTGCCCGTCAGCCTTACCCACAGTGCCGGCACGATCTGGAGCGGCGAGGCCAACATCAGAGCCCGCGGCCACGACTTCGGCAGAGCAAGCTGGAACTTCGACCCGGCGAGTCTCTTGCACGGCGCAATCGGCGCTCGCTGGCGGGTGACGGCTGCGACCCATTCGCTACGCGGCACGGCACACGCCTCGGTCGCCGAAACCGACATCTCCATGGACGGCCACCTAGGCGCCGATTTCGTCAACCGTCTCCTATCCGACTATCACATCCGCTTGCGCGGCACGTTCGTGCTAGACGGCATAGCGCTCACCTTCGGTACCGGGCCACACCCAACCGCCGTTTCCGGGACCCTGCGATGGGAAGGCGGCACCACCCGCTACCGGCTGGCCGGCGAGACCGAAAGCGTCACTCTGCCACCCATGCAAGCCATCCTATCCGTGAACGAAGAGGGTCATCCCCAGGCTAAGACCTTCGCCGGCGACCTCGAAGCGCCACTGATCCGCGCCCGCCTCGATCCCATAGGCTGGCTCCACATCGCCATAAGCCGCCGTTTCACGAACATCGCCGGTCGCCCCTGGCCGGGCACCGGCCCCCCTGACGAAATGGTGGTGGAAGTGGCAGAGAAGCTGTAGGCAGGCGCAGAGGCGCAAGTCCGAGGAGGTCCATGCCGGCGTGAGCGCTTGCACCGGCGCCAAGGTACTGTTCCACAAAGAAATCGTGACCCGCGCTCGCGGACGAGCATCGTCTGGCGGTGTTCGAGACGCGCCCCTAGGTGCAGGACGGGACACCAAGCAGCCGTCAGGCACGATGTCCGTGACCGCAGCGTGTTAGCCGCTGCGATTTGCCAACAGGCGCGCGGCTATACTGGCTTCCAAGGAACCACCCGTGCCTTCGGAAGGACAAAAAGACCATGCGCAAGGTTTACGCCGCTGTGGCCGGGCTCGCACTCGTGGCGGCGCTGGCAATCCTCGTTCCGAGTGCCCAAACGCCTGAGGAATCGTCCAGCGCCACCCCCGATTTGCCCCGCGCCGAGGCACCACCCACGCCATCCGGCGGTCTTCCCAACCAGGCCGTGCCAGCGGCAGCTGCCGAAACGCCCAGTCCTCCAGAGGGCTATGCATACGCAGGCCACAGTGGCGAGATGCGCCTTGCGCCGCTTGCGCAAGGCGCGGCGGTCACCCCTGGGGTCCGGGCACCGTGGCTCGAACCGTCGGCCGGCGCAGGGTACCTTGTGGCGCAAGCGGACGCGGCCGGGCGTGACTGGACCTTCGCCTGGCTGCAACGGAGTTCCTCCGGGCCTGCCAACGACCTCAGCGAACGGCTCCATGAAATGGGCGCGCAGGTGCTGGGCAATGTCGGTGCCTACGTTCGATTGCGGGTTCCTACCGACGCAGACCGCTTGCGTGCCATCGCGTCACTACCCGATGTAGTAGGCCTCGGCGCCCCGCCGCCCGAAGCAAAGGTCGACGCGCAGTTCCTCGCACAGGCCGCCGCACGCCCGGCGAGCGAGCGTGTCGATGTGAGCATCACGTTGATGCCGGACGACGCGGATGGACGTTGGCGGCAGGAACTCAAGGGGCTCGGGGTTGCTGTGGGGCGCTGGGACGCATCCTTGCGCACGTTGGCGGCGAGTGTGCCATTCGCGGCGCTCGAGGCGGTGGCGGAGCGAGACTTTGTGCTCGCCATCGAGCCGGTGGCCACTGTCCGCGCCGGGCATGCCAGCGCCGTGCCGGTCATGGGGGCCGATGCGTTGCGCCGCTACAACCCCGGCACCGGACGCTTCACCGGCACCACCGGCGCCCGCATTCCCATTGGCGTCATGGACAGCGGCCTGAACGTGCGCCACCGCGACATTGGCGAAGGCCGCGCCAGCATCTGCGGAGCCAGCTTTGCCCAGGCGCTCTTTGGCGGCGGCGGGCGAGAGGACTTCGATCTCTGGCTCGACCTGGGGCTCCACGGCACCCACGTCACGGGTACCTTCGCAGGCAGCGGCGCCAACGATCCGCTGCACGCCGGCATCGCCCCGGGCGTGCGCCACATCCGCTTCGCCAAGGTGCTCTCGCAACGCGGCCTCGGCACGGACGAAGGCGTGCGGCAGGCGATGGATTTCCTGGCCACGCGGTCGTCGTGCGAGCAGGCCGAAGTGGTTTCGCCGTCTGCACGGGCGCTGATCGTCAACATGAGCCTTGGCGAGACCTCGTTGCAGCACACCGGACGCGGGGTAGGCGAACGCAAGCTCGACTCCACCGTTTGGACCCACCGCCAGCTTTATGTCGTGGCCCAGGCCAACGCCAATGTCTTCGGCTTCTCCAACTACGCCGCAGCCAAGAATTCCCTCGCCGTAGGCGCCGCGTCTGACACCGGCACCATCGCTCCGTTCAGCAGTCACGGCCCCACCGCCGACGGGCGCCTGGCACCCAATGTGGTGGGAACCGGCGTCGGTATCAGTTCGGCGCTGGGCGGCGGTCGCACGGACGGCTACATCGATATCAGCGGCACCAGCATGGCCTCGCCGGCCGTGGCCGGTGTTGCTGCCCTCCTGCTCGACGCGGCACCGGAGTTCCGGCGGCAGCCGGCGCTAGCCCGAGCCCGTCTCATGGCGAGCGCGATCAAGCCGGACGCCTTCCTTGCCGCGCCCGAAGCCTTTGCGGCGAACAACAGCAAAGGCCCTGGGGCGCTGCAGGACATCCATGGACTGGGCCTTGTATCCGCAGCCGCCACCGTGCTGCAACGCGATGCCGAGGACGGCTGGACCACCGGCAGCGCCGTGAGTGCCTTCCAGGACGCGTCGGGCTACGCCTATCAGGACATCGATGTGCCGGTGGGCGCCAGCCGCCTCGATGTGGTGCTGACGTGGGACGAGCAACCCGCCGACACCATCACCGAAGCCGTGCTGAGCGATCTCGACCTCTGGCTGGACGAAGGCGCCGACTGTGGCGAGGGCGCCTGCGGCGAACACGCGTCGCGCTCACGCATCGACAACGTGGAGTGGCTGCTCGTGCGCGACCCGGCACCAGGCCGCCACCGCATCAAGATCGTGCCGGAGCGCATCTACGGCCAAGCCCCCCGCGGCGCCGTCGCCTGGACTGCGATACGGGGCGACTCGACCCCAACCCTCAGCGTCGAAGCAAGCTCCCCCCGCAGCCGCCCCGACGGCAGCGTGGAGTTGGACTTGGCAGTTACCAGCACGGGTTACGTCGCCGCCGGCACCATCCTTCGCCTCGGCTGCCGCGCGCTCGCGGAGGACTCAGACGTGTGCGAGGGCTATGTGGATGCCTGGCCGCCAGGGGGGAACATCGTGCGCGGCGACCTCTCCCGCCCGATCGAGCCAAGACCCATGCACCACGCCCTATCGCTCGGCGAAATCGCCGCTGGCGAGCGGCAGGCCGTCACGCTGCGCCTGCCAGCCACCACCGACCCGCATCGGCTGCACTTCACGGCAAGCGGCTGGAACGCCATTGCCGGACACGCAAGTGTGGAGTTCGGCGTCTTGGATGACGCCCCGCCGGCGGCGATGCCGCCCGCCAACGATACGTTTGCCAATGCCACGCCGTTGACGCAAGAGTCCGGCGAACGCAGCGTCGACCTGCTGGCGGCTTCCCGAGAACCGGCGGAGCCCAACTCCTCGAGCGCCACGCGCAGCGCGTGGTTTGCATGGCGGGCCCCGGTGCCGGGGCTGCACGTCTTCGGTGTCAGCGGCGCTGACGACGAAGGCAGCGGCCAAGTCCGCATCGACATCTACCGCAATGGCGCGTTGGCGGCACTGGAACACGTCGCTGGTCGGGAACGATCCCTGACATTCCAGGCCGAGGGCGGCACCGACTATCGCCTGCGCATCTCCACCGAGGCGTACGACGTGATGCCGCAGACGCTGCGCTGGGGGCCGCGACAACGACCCACGAACGACGACTTCGCAAGCAGCCAGCGCATCGCTGGCGCGAGCGGGAGCGTCGCCGGCGACAACCGGGGCGCAACGCTCGAACCCCACGAGTTCTTCGGCAGCCATTCCACCACCGCCTGGTATCGCTGGAGGGCACCCGAAGACGGCCATTTCGCCTTCTCGGTGGACGAACCCCTGCGTGTGTTTGCCTTCACGGGAAGGAGCATTCCCGCGCTGCGGCGGGTTTCACACTACGCCGCCAGCCCATTCGGCCCCAGCAACGGCTCGAGTTCGGGACTCATCGCCATCGTCGCTGGTCAAGGGGACGATGCGATCTTCCCCGCTGCTGCGGGCGAGACCTACCGACTCGCCGTCGTGGCACGCGGTGCGGAATCCTCGGGCAGCCCCTATTCCCTGACCTGGGCCCCGGCCACCGAGGAGCAGCTCGCAACTCTCGCCGACAACGACGCCTTCGCCGCCGCGGAATCCCTTGACGGCGACGAGGGCGACGCCGTCGCCACCAGCGGCGGTCGCACCGTAGAACCGGGCGAACCAAGCGAATCCGGCGCCGGCACCGTCTGGTGGCAGTGGGAGGCACCGAGCAACGGGCCCTTCACGTGGCGTCTAGGTGGCATCGGCGCCAACGCCATGTCGCTGGCATTCTTTGCCGGCCGCTCGCTCGATGCATTGGAAGTCGTCGCCACCGGTTCGGAAGTGGTGCTCGACGCTACGGCCGGTGACGAGCTCTGGATCGCCGCCGGGCAACGCGCCGACTCGATGTTCTCGGATGCCGGCAGCGCAGCGATCGGCTGGGGCCCGACGCCGGCGAACGACCGCCCCGCCACCGCCATTGCTCTCACGCCCGGCGGCACCACGGCGTCGAGCCGCTACGCCACCAGTTCAGCGGACGAACCGGCCACCTTGGCCGGCGATGCGTCGCTGTGGTGGAAGTGGACCGCCACCGAAGACGGCTGGCAGCGATTTGCGCTCGCGGATCAAGGTCCGTCCCACATCGTCGCCGTCTACGGCCGCGACCCGACCGGCGCACTCGAACTCATCGCCACCAGCGACCGTTCGTACCTGCTGTCCGGGAGAGCCGAGGCGCGGGTGTTGGCGAGTGCGGGGACGGAGTATTGGGTGCAGGTGGCGGTGCGCAGCGGCTCCGAGCGGGGCGAGTTCCGGCTCGCCACCGAGCCCAGCACGGCGCCGGCGTGGCTGCTAATCGCCAGCGCTTTGCGCGACGGCGACATGCGTGCCGACGGCAGCTACGCGGAGCTGCGCAATCTCGGCGACATCGCCATCAACGACGCCGACACCCGCTTGTTCGTAAACACGAGGGACTCGCTGCGGTTGTTCGACCGCGACGGCGCGACGGGGCGCGTCGTGCCGGCTGGAGAGGTTGCACATCCGCGGGCCGATGAAGAGACCGAGAACGGCGATGCAACGATGGAGGAGTCCGAAGATGCGGTAGGGTTCGAGGGCGACCACCTCCTGCATTGGGCGGCCGCGTACCAGACCCTCTATGCCTTTGGCGCAGAAGGCGTTGCGCTCGCCTACCAGGAAACAGACGGCGATGCGACTGAGGTCGAAGTCTGCACCGTGGAGCTCGGTGCGGATTCCCCGCTCTCGGGTGGCACCATACCGGAGCGAATCATCACCGACCCATCCGGCAGCTTCCTGTACCTCTTTGGCAACTCCCCGATCACCAACGAGGGCAGCCTTGCCGTGTTCGCCATCGATGAGCCATGCAACCTTTCGCTGGTGCAGGCGATGGCTGCGGCGGGGGCGGACGACGAAAGCGTCAGTTCCCAGAGCGAGTTGATGGGCCTGCGCGATGCTACGCTTGCCGCCGACGGGTCCCACATCTATGCCTTGTCGGACCAGGCTCTGGTCACCTTCAGCCGCGACGCTGAAACCGGCGAACTCGCCATTGTCTCGAGCATCGACCTGAACGAACTCATCGGATCCAACGCGGCTCCGTTCTTCAGCTTCCTGAGCATGACTTCGGTGACCTTGGACGCTAGTGGCGACTACCTCTTCGCCATCGGCGACGGCCTGCCGCTCGTGCTCGCGTTCGACGTGGCGACCGAGCCTGCGACGCCGGCCCTTCTCGCCTCAAACGCAGCGGACGCGGAAGACCACTTCGATCGACTGTTCGCCGTGCCCTCGCACGTGGTTCGGCCGTTTTTCCTGCTCGAATGCCGCGCCATCGGTCAGCACCGCTCCATCACCGCCGTCGATGCCGCGTGCTTCGATGGGATGTTCGTGGCAAGGTGGGATACGGACAGCGAACAACTGCTGCTGAGCGACTACTTCGGCTTCCTGCAGCCGGATCGCTTCGGTACCGAGCTTCGCTCGGAAGGAGCGCCACGCGGGGTGCAGAGTGCCGACGGTAGTCACATCTATGTCATCCAGCGAGGCGAGATTGGCTCCCTAATCACCTTGGAACGAGCCGAGAACATGACCAATGCCAGCGATTAGTGCGTTGCCGGGGCGCCGAACCGCGCTCGGTTCCGCAGTGCGCATTGGCGCGCAGGCGCTCGTCGTGATCGCCATCGCCTGGGTGGTGGCGGACACGGCGACGTTCTTGCTGGCGGGGCCGGCGGACCTGCCCGTATCGTCGCTCGAACCCGGCGCTGGCGCGCAGGAAGAGGAGTTTCCAGCCTCTGAGATCGCCTCTTGGGAGCTTTTCGGCAACGCGCAAGCTGGCACTGGCGATGCCGCCTCGGCCGACGCGACCGAGGGGCTGGCCACCACCGGACTCTCGCTCGTGCTCGTGGGGGTCTTCGCCGCCGACGAGACGCAGGCGTCGGCGGCACTGATCGCGCAACCCAATCGCAAGGCAAAGCGCTATCGCATCGGCGACCGCCTGCCGGGGCGCGCAACGCTGGAAGCGGTGTATCGCAATCGGGTAGTAATCCGCCGCGGCGGCGTTCGCGAACTGATCCGCTTTCCCGAACCGAAGGAACGCTTCGCCGTGATGTCGCGGAGTAGCGACCGTGCAGCAGCGGCGACCGCGCCAGCCGCCACTCCCACCGGCGAACGTTCCTCGGCAGCTCCGTCTGCCGTGCCGTCACCACGCCCGCCGATGCCGGAAGGAGACCCTGCCAGCATCCTCTACGACGCGGGGCTAACGCCGGTAAAGCCCGGTGCCGCCGAAGGCTATGCACTTGGCGAACTCGCCTCCAATCCCGTGCTGCGGCAGGCCGGCCTGCGTCCGGGTGACCGCATTCTCTCGGTGAACGGACGGGCTGTCGGCAATGTCGAACTCGATGAGGCGGAATTCGCCAGCGTCGTGGCCGCCGGAACGGCTCGGATCGAGGTGCAGCGAGGCGGGCGCCGGTGGTTCGTCACGGTGTCGATGTAGGCGCGAAAAGCCCTCAAAGTGACAAGGAAACGCGTGCAAGACCATCTATCGAGAATCGGCTGTGTCGGCGCCGCCCTCGTGCTATGTGCCGTCGCCTGGGCCGAACCCCAGGAATGGCGCATCAACATCCAGGACGGCGGCCTGCACGAGTTCGTGCAGCAAGTGGCGGAGATCACCAGCAAGGACATCGTCGTCGATCCCCGCGTGCGCCAAGCCAACAACGTCACCGTCATCAGCAACACGCCGCTGGGCCGCGACGGCGTGTTCGAGCTCTTCCTCTCGGTGCTGCGAGTGCACGGCTACAGTCTCTCTCGCGCTGGCGACGTGTACACGGTGGTACAGAACACCGTCGGCAAGCAGATTGGCGGTCGCATCGACTCCGCCGGCGCCGCACCGGACGAAATCGTCACCGAGGTGATCGGCGTCAACCACATCCTCGCAACGGACGTGGTCAAGACCCTGCGTCCGCTGATTCCGCAATACGCCCACATCGCCGCCGTCGAATCCGCCAATGTCGTCATCATCAGCGACCACGCCCACAACATCCGCCGCCTTCTCACCATCATCGAGCAGACCGACCTGCCTGGCACCGAGATCATCACCGTCGTGCCGCTTGAACACGCGTGGGCCGGCACGGTTGCAAGGCTGTTGCAGGAGCTCGCCCCCGGCAGCCTCGGCGCCGCCGCGCAAGGCCCCACGAGCGTGCAGATCGTCGCCAACGAGGGCAACAACACCCTGGTGCTGCGGGGCAAAGAGGAACCGCTCCGGCGCATCGAGGCCATCGTCCGCCAGCTCGATCAACCCGACACCGCGACGGGCGGCACGCAGGTGATCCGGCTCGACCACGCCGATGCGACCGAGGTGGCGGAGATGCTGAACGCGATGGCCTCCAGCTCCCCCGGCGCCAGCGACCAGCCACCGCCATCGGTGCATGCCTACGAGTCTCTCAACGCCGTGGTGGCGCGAGGAGACCCATCCTTCATCAACGACCTGCGCGGCATCATCAGCCAGCTCGACGCCCCTCGGGGACAAGTGCTGATCGAAGTGGCGGTGGTGGAAGTGTCGGCGGATGCGAACGATAGCCTAGGAATCGAGATCGCAGCCGGCGATCCCACTGGCGTCTCGACGCCACTTTTCACCACCACCCTAAATGGCATCATCGGCGGCCTGCTGACCCGGCTCGCGTCCAACGACGACGCCATCAATCCCGCCGTCGCCGCCGCCGCGACGGGCTCCCCAACCCTGGCGCTGACCCGACTGGACCCGGACAAGGTCTCCTTCGGTGCCATCGTCAATGCCCTCGCCGTGGACGCCAACGCGGACCTCTTGTCCACGCCGAGCGTGCTGACGCTCGACAACGAGGAGGCGCAGATTACCGTCGGACAGGAAGTGCCCATCGTCACGGGTGCCTTCACCACGACCAGCGACGGCGCCAGCAACCCCTTCACCACCGTGTCGCGCAAGGACGTGGGTATCGACCTTTCCGTAACGCCGCACATCCACGGTGAGTCGCTGCGGCTCGAACTCGTGCAGGAAGTCTCAAACGTGGTGGACACCGCGCTCGAAGGCTTCACCGACATCGTCACCAACAAGCGCAAGCTGACCAACACCATCCTGGTGGACGACCGCCAGACAATCGTCTTGGGCGGCCTGATTCAGGACGATCAGCGCAACACCTTGCGCAAGGTGCCGTTGCTCGGCGACATTCCGGTGGCGGGTGCGCTCTTCCGCAGTTCCACCAATATCCGCATCAAGCGCCATCTGCTGTTCTTCCTGCGCCCAACCATCCAGCGCACCCCCCAAGACCTGCGCGACTTCACCGACGCGAAGTACGACGGCATCCTGGATCTGCGCGTTGATGCCGCGGAGGCGCCGCAGAACGCCGAGGGTTTGTTCCAAGGTCGCTAGCGCGCCCTTCAGGGCGCCGCTAGCGCCTGAGGATGGCCAACCGAGAAGGGCGACGCATGCGTCCTCCCTACCGCCCGCGGCTTGACCGACACCTTTTCTGTAGGGGCGACGCATGCGTCGCCCTGTGCGGCAGACCGGTAGGCCACCGCCAAGTCGGAAAGACTGCTAGCGCGTGAACAAGGCGGGCCTTCGGAGGGAAGGCATCCTGCCGTCCCTGCGCCTGTTAGTCTGGCGCCATGCGTTTGGCAGAACCCATCAAGCGATTCAACTACCGCCTAGCGCAGGGCATCGTGCGCGCGCTGGTGCGACCGACCGTGACCGGCGCGCCGCCACCGGCCACCGACGAGATCGTCTACGCGCTGCCAAACCGCTCGCTGGCGGATTTGCTCCTGCTCGACGTGGTGGCGACTGCAGAGGGGTTGCCGCCGCCGCGCCAGCGCCTTGGAGAGCTGGACGAAGGGCGACGGTTCTTCTTCCTGAACCGGCCCACCGGCTGGCGCCGTCGCCACACCATGCGACGCACTTCGGCGCGCATGAGGCGCATTCAGGGTCGGTTGCGCCAGAGCCAAGCGCCAGCCGTGACCTTGGTGCCCGTGTCGGTGTTCTGGGGACGTGCTGCAGACAAAGAACGCTCCTGGCTTCGCTCTCTGGTATCCGAATCCTGGGGCACCTCATCGCGCCTGCGTCGCCTGCTTGGCCTCTTGTTCAACCGCAAGGACGTGTTGCTGCACTTCCACCGTCCGTTGCCGTGGCGGGACTTGGCCGGTGGCCTCGACCCCGCTCGTGCCGAACGCCGCGTTGCGCGTTTGTTGCGGGTGCGCTTTCGCAATCAGCGGCAAGCGACGTTAGGCCCCGACCTCTCGCACCGGCGCACACTCATCGAGCGGGTACTGGCAAGCCCGCAGGTGCGCGCCGCCATCGAGGCCGAGGCGAAGGGGCAGCCAGCACAGCCGGCGCATCGTGCCCGTGCCCGCAAGGCAGCCTTTGCCATCGCCGCCAACATGTCTTTCCCCGCGATGCGCCTGCTCGACCGCTTCCTCACTTGGTTCTGGAGCCGGATCTACGACGGGGTGGCGGTGCATGGCCTCGAACACGTCACCGATCTCGCCGCCACGCACACGCTGGTGTTCGCGCCCTGCCACCGCTCGCACATCGACTACCTGCTGCTTTCCTACGTGCTGCACCATCAAGGGCTCATGCTTCCGCACATCGCTTCCGGCGACAATCTCGACTTGCCGGTGGTGGGACGCTTGCTGCGCGGCTGCGGCGCCTTCTTCATCCGCCGCAGCTTTCGCGGCGACGACATCTATCGCGCCGTGCTCGATGAGTATCTCTATCAGACGCTGAGGCGTGGCCATTCGGTGGAGTACTTCATCGAGGGCACTCGCTCGCGCACGGGGCGTTTGCTGCCAGCGCGCACAGGAATGCTGCAGACCACGCTCGATGCCGTCGCGCGAGGCCTGCCGCGCCCCTTGGCCGTGATTCCGGTGCACATCGCCTACGAGAAGGTGATCGAGGCGGCGAGCTTCGACGAAGAGCTGGCGGGCCGCAGCAAGCGACCGGAGTCGGTAGGCGGCATCGTCCGTGCCAGGCGGCTTGTGCGGCAGGCGTTCGGCTCTGTGACGCTTGCCTTCGCGGCGCCGATCGAGCCCGACGCCTACGTTGCCACGGAGGCCGGCAGCCATCGGCTGGCAAACGAAATCCTGGGGCGCCTGAACCGTTCGGCCAGCATCAACGCCACCCATCTGGTCGCCTTGGTCACCCTCGCCATGCCCCGCCACGCGATCGATGCGGCGGCACTCGGCACGCAGCTCGATGTCTATCGCGAGCTACTCGAAAGGGAACGCCACCACCACAACCACGCCATCGACTGGCGTCCGTCGCATCGCTTGATCGACCGCACCCTGGAACTCGGGCTGGTGCACCGCGAGCAAAGCCCGGCCGGCGACGTCATCAGCCTCGACGACGCCGGCGCGGTGCGCATGACTTGGTACGCCAACAATGCGCTGCACACGCTCGCCGCACCGGCGCTGATCGCCTGCTTCGTGGTGGAGCGACGCGGTAGCATCTCCGCCAAGGCCCTGACGCGCGCCTTCGCGGGCCTTGCACCGTTGATCGCAAACGAACTGCACACGCACGTCGACGCCCGCGCCTGCCGTCGCTGCCTGCGCCACATGCGCACCATGGGCCTTGTCGAAGTGGCACCGGACGGCATCACCGCTCCGCGTGACCTCGAACGGCGCTTCCGCACCGAACTCCTTGCCCGCATCCTGATGCCCGCACTCGAACGCTACTACATCGCCTCCACCATCCTCGCCCGCTCCGGCACCGGCAGACTGAGCCGCGCCGAACTGATGGAACAGTGCGGCGCTACTTCCGAACGCATCTCTCGCCTCTACGGGAGCAATGCCCCTGAGTTCCACGACGCACGCTTGTTCCACGGCTTCCTCGACGCCTTGATTCGCTTGGGGCTTGTCGCCGAGGACGACGACCGGCTGCGATTCGACGACACGGCGCAAGGCGCGCTCGCGACCGCCCTAGCCGAAGCCGAAGAGGTGATACCCGCCGAGATTCGCTTTGCCGTTCGCCGCTCATCTGGCGTGCGCACAGAACGTTGAGGCGGCTCCGATCCAGTTCCCTTACGGCAAGGCCCCACCGCGATAGACATCGAAGCGCACCGAGCGGCCAAGAATGCGCCAGTCTGGCGGTGCCACCGCTGGCGCGCGGCGGCGGCGTTTGACCACCACTCTGGATGCCGCACTCTTGCGTGCGGCCACGAGCATCTGAGCGAGTTCGTCATCGCCCATTTCGTCCGCCAAGGCCGCCAGCGCCTGCATCCTCAAGGCCGGCAAGGCGCCCCTCGGGTGGTCGCCGAACATCGGATCGAGGTACACCACGTCGAACCGCCGCTCGTGCCAGCATTCCCGGGCGTCTCCACATGCCCAAGTCGGCACGGCGCAAGAGGGTGGCAAGGCGGTGGCGCGCACCCTGGCCGCCAGCGCAGCGCAAACGTCCGGATGCGCCTCGGTCATGTGAACGCGACAGCCGAGCATCGCCAGCAAGAGTCCATCGGTGCCCCAGCCGGCCAAGGCGTCGTGGACGCTAACGCCGGGCTGTGCCCCACAGGCTCGAGCCAAGGCACCCCGTCGCCCCTGCTTCGCCCTGCGTTGCACTTCCCGGTCGTCGAAACGAAGCGTGCGACCGGCTATGCGAACGGTGACGCCGCCGGCCTCGGCCTTCACTTCGCCGGCCGCCAAGGCGTGTCTCCCTCGACATAGAGCGGCAGCGCCCGCTCGGCTGGAACCGCGAGTTCCTCTCGCGCCAACGCCACCATGCCGACGAACTGCGCCGACATAGCGATGCGCTGGTCATCGCACGGGGCATCGCCCCTAAAGAGCTGATCGAACTGCACGCAGCGCACCTCGGCCCCGCCTCTCCCGAACGCATACTCGGCTTCGTAGAACCAGCCGGGTCGGGAGTAGCGCCGCACCGTTCGCCGCCCTTCGCCGGCAATGCCAAGCGCGGACAGACCCCATGCCAGCGCCTCCGAACTCGGCACGGCAAACACCGGCAGATCGAGGCCAAGCGCAATCCCCTGCGCCACGGAAGCGCCGATGCGCACGCCGGTGAAGGAGCCGGGCCCAGCAGAAAACGCGACGCCGTCTAACTGCGGCCGCACGATCCCGGCGGTGGCAAGAATCCTGTCGATGAGCGACAGAACCAGCCGATTGTGTTCCCTCGGCGCAATGCGGCTCTCCACGACCCATTCGACACCCGACTCGACGGGCGCAATGCCAAGCGCGACGGAACAGACATCGGTGGTGGTCTCCACGGCGAGAATGCGTTGCATTTGGGAAGCAGCCGATTGCCGCTAGACTGCCGCGAATTCTACTCACTTGCCTTGGAGCGAACTCGCCATGCTCGATGTCGATGTGGCTGCTGCCAGGCTTGGCGAAATCATCAAGCCTCTGCGCGGCACCGAACGCGCGCGGGTGGAGGCTGCACTCGGCCGGGTTCCCGCGCAGGACATCGTCGCGCCCATGAGCTTGCCGCCCTTCGACGCCTCCGCCATGGACGGCTACGCGGTCTCAGCAACGGACATGGCCAGCGAAGGTCGCAAGCGCCTCCAGGTGACGGGCCAAAGCCTCGCCGGACATCCAGCCAGCGAGACTGCCGGCGCCGGCAAGGCCATCCGCATTTTCACCGGCGCACCCATGCCGGCCGGCGCAGACAGCGTGGTGCTGCAAGAGGACGTGACCACGAGCGACGGCACCATCGAGTTCGACGAGTCGGTGAGCGTGGGACAGCATGTTCGCCCCTCCGGCAACGACATCGCCAAGGGCGACACCATTTGTCGCGCCGGCCGGCGCCTCACGCCCTACGACCTAGCTTGGCTTGCCGCCTGCGGCATCGGCACGGTGCGCGTGCGCCGGCGCGTGCGGGTCGTTTTGCTTTCCACCGGCGATGAGCTGGCGGAACCCGGAATGCCCTTGGGCGAAGCGCAAATCTACGACTCGAACCGCTTCGCCATGACGCGGCTGCTCGAAGGCCAGGGCAGCGACATCATCGACCTCGGCTGCGTCCCGGACGATCCGCACGAAATCCGTGCCGCCTTGGCAGAGGCAGCCGACATCGGCGACATCGTCGTCACGAGTGGTGGAGTTTCGGTGGGGGATGCCGACCATGTGCGCGACCTCGTGGCCGAACTCGGCAGCATCGACTTCTGGCGCATCGCCCTGAAACCCGGCAAGCCCCTCGCCGTCGGCGACATCGGCGGCACCCCCTTCTTCGGCTTGCCTGGCAACCCGGTATCTACGATCGTCACCTGCCTCCTGTTCGTGGCCCCCGCCATTGACCTGCTCGCCGGCGCCACTCCGTCGCCTCCCCTAACCATCCCCGCAACGCTCACCGAGGAAGTCCCCCATGCCCCGGGGCGCCGCGAATACATGCGCGGCATCGCGAGCTACGAGAAGGGCACCCTCAAGGTCGCCATCAACGGCAACCAAGGCTCCAACCGTCTGGCCACGTTCTCGGGCGCCAACTGCCTCGTCATCATCCCCGCCAACGCCAGCAACCTACCCGCCGGCGAAACCGTCGAAATCCTCCCCCTCGGCAACGACGGCCACCCCTTGCGCCACTAGCGCGCCTGTCAGGGCACGCCGGGACGGGACAAGCCCACCGCTGGAGGGTGGTCTTCGGGGGTTGTAGGACTTTGCCGGAATCCCTTTCACCTTCTGATAAGCATAAATCTTTTTTCGTTCCGGGCGCCACAGGGGCACACTGCTTCTCAACACCCCCTTGTAACCGAACAGGGAACGGGAAGTGAACAATCGACCCCTCATGCTGTCCGCAACCTTCGTCCGAAACGCCAACCGGCCCGGCCGCTACGGCGACGGCCGAGGCGGCCTCGGCCGCTACCCCGTCCTCACCCTCGCCATTGCCCGCGAGCGGGCGCTGGAGAACGCCCGCGCCATCGCCCAGGGACGCGATCCGCGCCGATCGGCCAGGGCCGTACCGACCTTCGCCGAGCGCATGAAGAACGGCCGCGAGCACCGCGTGCCGCTGTCGGACCGGGCCCTCGAACTCGATGACAGACTCGTCATGGTTCAGATGGCCAAGGACATCCTGACCTAGGCGCTGCGCATCGACGGATACGACCCCGCTTTGTCCTTCGCGATTCGCGCTGCCATACCGGGAGAGCCGCCCGTTTTCCACTGGCTGTGGGAGGCGTCGGATCGCACCCGGCGACGAGGCCTCGTCGCCAATCGGGTCCCTCGCGACGCATAAGCCAGAGGCCGCCTGCGGCGTCGCGGTGAGCGCTATATCTCGAATGCCGCAGCAAGAAACGGAGCGACGAGTGTTGTCTCCCGTGCGAGCGTGCTCAGGTCCGAAGTCGTGTCGGCCCTGGCCGTCCAGGGCCGGGAGATGCCGCCTCGAACAAGGGGAGAAGGAGCCTGTGAACGTCAACGAACGCCTTGCGGAAGACCGCTGGTCGGGCGGGGTCGAACTCACCGTCGTGACTCGGGAACCGGACTTGGTAGTCGCCAAAATGGCCGTTACCGACGCAGCAAGGAACGCGTTCGGTACGGTGCACGCCGGCGCGTTGATCTGGTTGGCCGATGTCGCGGCCACGATATGTGCGGTCGGCGATCCGGGCAGTGTGGGGGAGAATGGCGAGGGCTTCCCCCTGGCGATTGGCCTGCACACGGTTCTGCTCGGCAACGAACGCGATGGCGAACTGACCGCCCGGTCGACGACCGTCCAGAGGGGAAGGAGACTCGTTGTCGTGCGGACCCTCGTCCGGAGTCCGACGGACCGCCTCCTCATCGACATGACGACGACGCACCTGCGCGCACGCTGAACCCCACGCGAGTTGCCGAACTCCACGACTTTGCGGGCCTAGCTGAACCGCGCGCGGAGGTCGCGATCAGACCCGAACCGAGGCCAGGAACTCGGCAAGCGAGTCGATATCGCGCTCGCTGGTTCTTCCGTTCGTGACGCAAGCGCGCAGCGCCGGTCTACCCTCGAAGCTCGCTTCCGACACCCAGTACCGACCGTCCTCGAGGACGGCGTCGACGTAGCGTCGAACCGCCTCGTGCCCCTGCGGAGGCACCAGACAGGCGACGGCCATGGGAGAAGCATTGACGAGCGACCATCCTTGGCGCTGCAGCTGCCGGACGAGTCGCCCGGTCAGGCGAATGGAGCGCGCGACATGTCCCGCGAATCCATCCCACCCGGCCGCGCCGAGCGCGAGGAACAGACGCAAGCCGACAAACCGGCGCGACCACTGGTTGGAGTTGGCGTAGAAGTCCTTGCCGGCCTCGCCGGCAGGCATGTAGCTCGTGTAGACGCGGAAGACCTGGGCGGGGATTTCTGGCCGGGCGGTGAGGAACATCCCCGCCCCCATGGTGGTGGCGAACCACTTGTGCGCGTCGATCGTTACCGAGTCCGCGCGCTCGATGCCGTCGAGGGCCTTGCGGTGGACCGCGCTCGCGACCAGCGCGCCGCCCCAGGCGGCATCGACATGGAACCACGCGCCGTGGCGTCGGGCCAGTTCGCCGCAGGGCGTCAGCGGGTCGATCATGCCAGCGTTCGTGGTGCCCGCGGTCGCTGCGATCATGACCGGCACACAGCCCTTGCCGATGTCCGCAGCGACGGCTTCCTGCAAAGCCCTCGGGTTCATGCGCCCGTGGCCGTCCGTTGCGACCAGGCGAACGGCGTTGCGACCAATCCCGGTCGCGTGGGCGATCTTCAGCCATGCCAGGTGGCTTTCCCTCGACACGTAGACCGACGGTGGCCCGGCGAACGCCGACACCCCGCGCTCGCCGTAGGCGGGGCAGTTCGCCTGGAGCGCGCAAAGCGTCGCCGCATGGTTCGCCTCGGCCCCGCCGCTCGTGAAGTGTCCGCCCGATCCTTCCGGCAGCCCCGCGCGCAGCGCGACTTCCCGGATCACGTGCAACTCGATCTCTACGGCAGCTGCAGCATGGGAGTAGACGCAGATCTGGGGATTGAACGCCGCCGCGATGCGGTCCGCGCACTCGGCTGCGAACGTCGGTGCGGGATTGAACAGGCCGAGATAGCCGGGATGGGTCATGTGCACCATTCCGCTTTCGAGGCCGTCCATCACCCAGTCCATCAAGCCCGGCAGTTCCCTCGGCCCGTCGAAACGGGTGTCCCGCAGTTCCCGAAGCCAGGCGGCTGACGGAACGCCGCCAACCGCCAACTTGCGCGAAGCCGAGGCGCGGCGCACGGCGTCGAGCCTCTCGGTGAGGTCGTTCTCGGCTGACGCCAGGGCGGCGTGGTCCGGAAACAGGGGATCGATCATGGTGGGCTCCGGTCTATGTGGCCGGGTGTCGGGCCGCGAGGCAGGGTCCCGAGCACGACGTGACATCGCGCCGGCGGGCCGGCTCTCAGGATGGGGCCTCGAGGGCGAGCAGAGCCCGCTTGCGTTCCACTCCCCAGCGGTAGCCGCCGAGCGTGCCGTCGCTCCGGACGACCCGGTGGCAAGGAATCGCGATGGCCAGCGGATTCGCGGCGCACGCCTGAGCAACGGCTCGGGCAGCATTCGGCGAGCCGATGCGATCGGCGACAACGCCGTAGCTCGCGGTCGTACCCGGAGGAATCGCCCTCAGCGCCTCCCAAACCCGTCGCTGGAACGCCGTCCCGCGGATGTCGAGCGGCAGGTCATGTCCGAGCGCCGGGGCCTCGACGAGGCCCACGATTTCCGCCACGACGGACTCGAATTCCCCGTCTCCGCCAACGAGCTCGGCACGCGGGAAACGGTCCTGCAATTCCCGCGCCAAACAGGCCGGGTCGTCGCCGAGTAAAATCGTGCAAACCCCTGTGGCCGTCGCAGCCACCAGGATTGAGCCGAGCGAGCACTCGCCGGCGGCGAACCGGATGGTCTCGCCCACGCCGCCGTCCCGGAAGGTCCTCGGGGCCATCCCCAGCATCCCCGGCGCCGCCGCGTAGAAGCGCGCGCTCGA
>VXSY01000083.1 GCA_009837725.1 Gammaproteobacteria bacterium
GGCCTGGACCCCGACGCCCTGTCGCCCCGAGAGGCCCTGTCCGCGCTGTACGAACTGCGAGGCCTTGCGGACGACGCGGGCGGCGCCGACGCGAACCAGTAGGAGACGGGCTTGTCCCGTCCCGCGCCGAGTCCATCGGTGCGTTTCGACGCGGGCGGGGACAAGCCCCGCCCCTACGGGGCACTTGCTTTGGAGTTGGGTTTCTGGCTCCTAGCCGGAAGGTGAGCGCAAGCGAACCGGTAGGCCAGCAGCCGTCCTAACACCCCGTCGCACTTCGCCGAAACGGCGAAGTCCGACAGGCTGCTAGTATCGTCCGATGGTCAAACGGGATGTTCCTGCTATAGCCGCGCGCCACCTTGGGCGCGTTGGCGGGGTGTTGCAGGCGCTTCGCGAGGTCGTGCTCGAACAGGGCTTTGTGTCTGAGGACGATCAGCGGGTGGTGGCGGATGTGTTCAACATCAGTCGCGCCGATGTGCGCGGAATCGTGAGCTTCTATGAAGACTTGAAAACCCAGCCACCGGCACCGCTGCGCGTGCGAATCTGTCAGGCAGAGGCCTGTCAGGCGGTCGGTGGGCGGCGATTCACGCGGGCGGTGGAGGAGCGGCTTGGCATCCCCGTCGGCGAGCAGAACGAACGGGCGAGCATCGAGGCCGTGTATTGCCTCGGTCTTTGCGCACAAGGGCCCGCCTTCACGGTCAACGAACGGCCCTTCACCCATGCCGATAAACTCGATCTGGACTCGGCGCTCGACTTGCTCGGCGAGGCTGGTTCGCCATGAGTCGCGATGGCTAGCACCCGGGTCCACATTCCCCAAGACGTGGCCGCAGTTGCCTCAGGTGCCGATGCGGTTGCCGAGGCTTTTGCGGCAGCCGGGTTGGACGTTGTGCGCACCGGCTCGCGGGGGGGTTGCTGGGCCGAGCCGATGGTGGAGATGGCCGAAGACTCCGGCACCCGTAGCGTCTGGCGCAACGTCACGACCGACGACGTGCCCGAAATCCTCAAGCGAGGCAGCGCGCACCCCAAATGCCTCGGCGCCTTGGACGCCATCGACTGGCTCGCCGGCCAGCACCGCGTCGTCTTCGACCGGTGCGGCACCGACCATCCTCTGGCATTGCCGCCAACGGTCGCCCTCGAGTCCTGTCTCGACGTGGCGCCCACCGCCCTCATCGACGAGATCGAAACCTCGGGCCTGCGCGGTCGCGGCGGCGCTGGCTTTCCTGCCCACATCAAGTGGCGCACCGTTCGCGACACCCCCGCCGAGCAGAAGTACCTTGTCTGCAACGCCGACGAAGGCGATTCCGGCACCTTTGCCGACCGCCTGCTGCTCGAAGGAGACCCGTTCCGCCTGATCGAGGGCATGACCATCGCCGCCATCGCCACGGGTGCCTCGCGAGGCTTCGTGTACCTGCGTTCCGAGTACCCGGACGCGGAACGCACGTTCGCGGCGGCCCTCAAGCGCGCCTACGAGCAAGGGCTCCTCGGCAAGGGCATCCTCGGCAGCGCGCACACCTTCGATCTCGAGCTCTTTGTCGGCGCCGGCGCCTACATCTGCGGCGAGGAAACCTCCCTCCTCGAAAGCCTCGAAGGCCGACGCGGGGAGATTCGCGCCAAGCCGCCGGTGCCCGCCATCGCTGGTCTCTTCGGCCAGCCCACGGTGGTTCACAACGTCATTTCCTACGCCGCGGTTCCCGGCATCATGCAAGGCGGCGGCGACGCCTACGCCGAGCTGGGGGTCGCACCTTCCACGGGAACAATGGCCTTCCAGCTCGCCGGCAACGTGCTCCGAGGCGGCCTGATCGAGGTTCCGTTCGGCATCACGCTGGCGGAAATCGTCGAAGGCTATGGCGGCGGCACCCGCTCTGGCCGGCCGTTGCGTACGGTGCAAATCGGCGGTCCGCTCGGCGCATATCTCGGTCGGGAGGACTTGGACACGCCGCTCACCTACGAGGCCATGGCCAACATCGGCGCTGGCATCGGCCACGGTGGCATCGTCGTCTTCGACGACACGGTAGACCTTGCCGAACAGGCGCATTACGCCTTCAAGTTCTGCGAAGTGGAATCCTGCGGCAAATGCACGCCGTGTCGCCTAGGTTCCGTGCGCGGCAAGGAGACGATGCAGACGATTCTCGATGGTCGCGGAGGAGCACGAGAATTGACTATGATTCGGGATCTCTGCGAGGTGATGGAATCCGCCAGCCTCTGCCAGATGGGCGGCATGACGCCGATTCCCGTGCTGAGCGCGATGGAGCGGTTTCCGGAGGACTTCAAGCGATGACGATCGCGATTGCCGACTTCGGCACGCCGGCGCCCTCGGCGAACGGCCATGCTGCCGACTCGGTGGAAGTGACCATCGACGGCCACCCACTGGAGGTTCCGGCCGGCACCTCCATCATGCGCGCCGCCCGCACATCCGGCCTCGACATTCCCAAGCTCTGCGCCACCGACAACCTCAAGGCGTTCGGCTCCTGCCGCATGTGCCTGGTGGAAGTGGAAGGCCGGCGTGGCCTGATTGCCTCCTGTACCGAACCGGTTGCTCCCGGCATGGTGGTTCGCACCCAGACGGAGAAGGTGGCGCGGGTGCGCCGGGGCGTGATGGAGCTCTACATCTCCGACCATCCGCTTGACTGCCTCACCTGTGCCGCCAACGGCGATTGCGAGTTGCAGGACATGGCCGGCGCCGTGGGCCTGCGCGACGTGCGCTACGCCGAAGGCGACAACCATCTTGGCCAAGCCAAGGACGAATCCAACCCCTACTTCACCTTCGATCCCTCCAAGTGCATCGCCTGCTCCCGTTGCGTGCGCGCATGCGCCGAGGTGCAGGGCACTTTCGCCCTCACCATCGACGGACGCGGGTTCGAGTCCAAGGTGGCCACTGGCGCCGACGACTTCCTCGCTTCGGAGTGCGTCTCCTGCGGCGCTTGCGTGCAGGCTTGTCCCACCGCCACGCTGATGGAGAAGTCGGTCATCGACCACGGCGTGCCGGACCGCACCGAATCCACCACCTGCGCCTACTGCGGCGTCGGCTGCTCGTTCCGTGCCGAGATGAAGGGCGATCAGGTGGTGCGCATGGTTCCGCACAAGGACGGCAAGGCCAACCATGGCCATTCCTGCGTCAAGGGACGCTTCGCCTGGGGCTATGCCAACCACAAGGACCGCATCACGACGCCGATGGTGCGGGAGTCCACCGCCGATCCGTGGCGGGAAGTGGGATGGGACGAGGCCATCGACTTCGCGGCAACGCGGCTGAAGGAGGTTCAGGCCAAACACGGTCGCAAGTCCATCGGCGGCATCACTTCCTCCCGCTGCACCAACGAGGAGGTGTGGCTGGTGCAGAAGATGGTGCGCGCGGCCTTCGGCAACAACAACGTCGATACCTGCGCTCGGGTGTGCCACTCGCCAACCGGCTATGGTCTCAGGCAAACCTACGGCACCTCCGCCGGTACGCAGGACTTCGATTCGGTGCAGGACGCCGACGTGATCGTCGTCATCGGCGCCAACCCCACCGAGGCGCATCCGGTGTTCGCCTCGCAGATGAAGCGCCGCCTGCGCGCTGGCGCCCGCCTCGTCGTGTGCGACCCGCGCCGCATCGATCTCGTGCGCTCGCCCCACATCGAGGCCGACCATCATCTCCCGCTGCAGCCGGGCACCAACGTTCCCTTGATGAATGCGTTCGCGCACGTGGTGGTGACGGAAGGGCTCGTGGATCGAGCCTTCGTGGAGGAGCGCTGCGATCTGGAATCGTTCGAGGAATGGGTGGAGTTCGCCAAGAGCGAGGAGAACGCGCCGGAGAACGTGGCCGAGATCCTGGGCGTGGATGCCGAGGAACTGCGCGCCGCGGCCCGCCTCTATGCCACCGGCGGCAACGCGGCCATCTACTACGGCCTCGGCGTCACGGAGCACAGTCAAGGTTCGACGATGGTGATGGCGATGGCCAATCTCGCCATGGCCACCGGCAACGTCGGCCGACGCGGCGTCGGCGTCAATCCGCTCCGGGGCCAGAACAACGTCCAAGGCTCATGCGATATGGGATCGTTCCCGCACGAGTTCTCGGACTACCGCCCGGTCACCGACGAAACCGTGCGCGCCGAGTTCAACCGCCACTGGGACGTCGAGCTCGACGACGTGGCAGGTTTCCGCATTCCCAACATGCTCGACCATGCGGTGGCCGGCGACTTCCTCGGCCTCTATGTGCAGGGCGAAGACATCGCCCAGTCGGACCCCAACACGCAGCACGTCGAGGCGGCGCTCGCGAACATGGAATGCCTGATCGTCCAGGACCTGTTCCTGAACGAGACGGCCAAGTTCGCCCACGTGTTCCTGCCGGGCGCCTCCTTCCTCGAGAAGGACGGCACCTTCGTCAACGCTGAGCGTCGCATCAACCGGGTGCGGGCGCTGATGCCGCCGAAGTCCGGTGTTCACGAGTGGGAGGCAACGGCGCGGCTGGCGACGGCTTTGGGCTATCCCATGGCGTATTCGTCTGCGGAGGAGATCCTCGCCGAGGTCGCCGAGTTGACGCCGAGCTTTGCCGGGGTTTCCTTCGACCTCCTCGACGAGGTGGGCAGCGTGCAGTGGCCCTGCAACGAGACGGCACCCCTAGGCACGCCGATCATGCACGAGCAGGCGTTCGTGCGCGGCAAGGGGCTGTTCATACTCACCGACTACCAGCCGACGCCGGAGCGGGCCAACCGCAAGTTCCCGCTGCTGCTGACGACCGGGCGCATCCTCACCCAGTACAACGTCGGCGCGCAGACGCGGCGCACCGACAACCTCGCCTGGCTCGACGAAGACGTGCTGGAGATTCACCCTGCCGATGCCGAGCTGCGCGGGCTCCGCACCGGCGACTGGGTGTCCGTGGCGAGCCGCAAGGGCGAAATCACGTTGCGCGCCCAGGTGACCGAGCGCGTCGCCGCAGGAGTCGTGTACACCACCTTCCACCACCCCGAAACCGGCACCAACGTCGTCACCACCGAGCTTTCCGACTGGGCCACCAACTGCCCCGAATACAAGGTCACCGCAGTGGAAGTGCGCCCCGCCAATCATCGCAGCGAGTGGCAGGAACGCTTCAGCGAGCGAACGCGCGTTCAGGCCCTGGCGCTGCCGACGCCATGACCACGCGGCCGGCGGCGGCAATCGCGCCGGCATCCTCGATTGCCGTTGCCCCGGAACCTGCGGCGAGTCGGCGCATAGCGGTGACCCACCAGTCCATCGCATCCTCCAAGAGCACTGCCGACGATACGGACCTCGTCACGGTGGAGGAGCCGATGGAGGTGCGGCTATCGTTCGTGACCGGGGGTACGCGGCGCGAGCAAAGCATCTCGGTGACCATGCGCACGCCGGGAAACGACTTCGAACTCGCGGTCGGCTTCCTGCGCGGCGAAGGGGTGATCCAAGGCGGCCAGGATGTCGTTGATGTGGAGCACTGTGGCCCACCGAGCCCCGACAAGGGCATCCATAACGTCGTCAAGGTGGAACTGGCCGATCACGTCGAGTTCGATGCCGAGGCGCTGACGCGGCACGTCTTCACCTCCTCGAGTTGCGGCGTGTGCGGCAAGGCTTCGCTTGATGCGGTGGCACAGCAGTTGCCAGAGCGCCGGGCGCCGCCACCCTCCTTCGCCGTGGACGCTGCCATTCTCCGCAGCCTGCCGGGGCGCCTGCGCACCATGCAAACGGAGTTCCGCCGCACCGGCGGTTTGCATGCGTCGGCGGCATTCCGCCCGAACGGTCAAATCGATCGCTTGCGCGAGGACGTGGGTCGCCACAATGCCCTCGACAAGCTGATCGGCGCCTACCTGATCGAGGATTCCGAACCCTTGGCCGAGGCCGGCCTGCTGCTGAGCGGGCGAGCCAGTTTCGAGCTGGTGCAGAAAGCGGCCATGACTGCCACCTGCTTCGTCGCTGCCGTCGGGCCGCCATCGAGCCTCGCGGTGGAACTCGCCCAAGAACGCGGCTTCACGCTGGTGGGCTTTCTGAAGGATGACGGCTTCAACATCTACACCCACCCCGAACGCATCCGCAACTGACGCCGACGCCGTCACGGCCATCGTCCTTTGCGGCGGTCGCGGGCAACGCTTGGGAGGCGTGGACAAACCGCTCTTGCTCGTCGCCGGCAAACCCATCCTCATGCATGCGATCGAGCGCCTCACGCCACAGGTGCAGCGCGTCCTCATCTCCCACGCACCCGGCAACGATGCCTACCGCGACCTAGGGTTTGACTGTGTAGCGGATCACGCCGCCCACGACGGTCCAATCGCTGGCCTTGCCGCCTGCCTGCCCCACGTGAAGACCCCGCGGCTCCTAACCTGGCCCGGCGATGCGCCCACTCCGCCCGCAAACGTCATCGCCCGCCTGGCTCCCGCCTGCACGGCGGCGGGCGCAGTCAGCGTGACCGCCGGCGACCGACGCCAAAACGCCACGCTGCTGATGACCCAAGCCCGAGCCGCGGAACTCGTGGCCGCATTCACCGGCGGCGAGCGTGCCCCCCGTCATTGGCTGGACCGCGAGTCCATCCCCTCCATCACGTTCCCGGAGTCTGCCTTCTTCGACGTGGACACGCCTGATGACCTGGCGAGGCTCGAGTCCCGACTCCGACGCGCACCCGAAAAGGGCTAAAGCAGGCTCCTCGCCGCAGCTCAGAGCGTCAGGAGCCGCTGGCCGCCGCTTGCAGTGGGAGGTTTTCCTTGAGTGTTTCGTATAGGTAATCCCGCGTCAGCGGCACGCGGTCGTTGCGTTTCGCTAGCTGAAGCTGGAACACCACGAGGTCCGCAACCTCGAAGGCCGTCTCGCAGGCCGTGAGGTAGAACTCCCACACGCGACAACCCCGCTCCCCGAGCGTGCGCTTGTGTTCGTCGCGGGAGGCCTGGAAGCGATGGTTCCACTCGCGCAAGGTGGCAGCGTAGTGGCGGCGCCACACCTCCATGTCGCTCAGCACGAGGCCGCTTGCCTCCACTGTGCGCATTAGGTCTGAAGCCGCCGGAATGTAGCCCCCTGGGAAGATGTGCCGCCGAATCCACGGGTTCACCGGCTCCGGCGGACCCGTCTTGCCGATGGTGTGGATGAGCGCCACGCCATCGTCGCTCAGCATCTCGCGCACGACCTCGAAGAAGCGGCCCAAGTTGCGCCGCCCGACATGCTCCAACATGCCCACCGACACCACGGCGTCGTAGCTGCCGCGGTGATCTCGATAGTCTTCCAGCAGGAATTGCACGCGGGAGTCGAGGCCCTGGCGTCGCGCCTCGTCCTGGGCCACCCGAAGCTGCTCCTTCGACAGCGTGACGCCGTTCACTTGCACGCCGCCCTCCCGCGCAAGGTAGAGGCCGAGGCTGCCCCAGCCGCAGCCGATGTCGAGCACGCGGTCACCGGGTTCGGTGCAGAGCTTGCGGCGGATGTGTTCGGCCTTGGCCTGCTGCGCCTGCTCCAAGGTCATGCCAGGCTCGGCGAAGTAGGCACAGGAGTAGTGCATCGAGTCGTCGAGGAAGGAGCGGAACAGCGCTTCGTCGCGGTCGTAGTGGTGACTGACGTTGGCAAAGCTCGCGCGCACGTTGTTCCAGCTTGTCAGCAGGGCGCTTCCCACGCGCAGGAAATGCGGCAGCCGAGAGGCGCTGACCACTTGCTCGAGATTGCTCCGCAAGACCCGAAGGAGCCCCGCGAGGTCGCCGCCGCCGGCGTCCCAGCGCTCGTCAACGTAGGTCTCGCCGAGATTCATGGTCGGGTTGCGGACGATGCTGCGCATCACGCCGTTGTCGCGGAGAATCCACTCGGCGCGCGGTTCGTCGCCATCGCCGAACACCTGGCGGGTACCGTCCGGCAGCACCAGAACCAGCGTCCCTTTGCGAACCCAGCGCTGCAAGAGTGACAGGAACATATAGACTTCTGGGCGCGGCAAGCCGGAAATGGACGCAAGCGCAAAGTATGGCACAGGAGAGCCGAAACGGCGGCGTGGCCCGCTTCAGCTTCGATGGCCAGCCCATCGACTACGCCGCCCTCGATGCGTTCATCGACTGGTGCCACTCGGTCACGAACGATCCCGAAATCCGGGCCCTCGCCATCGAAACTCGGAGCGAAGGCGACGCTGGCGACGACATGGGCGCGTGGCCTGCCCATCTCGCCCACCGCCACCCCGAGGGCTCCCACGGTCCAGGCCCCCTCCTCGAACAGGAAGCCATCAAGGTGCTGAGGGGCTGCATGAAACCCACCATCGCCATCCTCGAAGGCGACACGCTCGGCCTCGCCTTCGATTTCGCCTGCACCTGCGACATCCGCATCGCATCCGACACGGCGCGGCTCGGCGACCCGCGCATCCACCAGGGCCGAGCGGCAGCCACGGGCATTGCCTATCTGTTGCCGAAACTCATCGGCCAGTCCCAGGCCATGCGTCTCCTGCTGCTCGGCGAGATCGTCGAAGCCGCCGAGGCTCGGCGGATGCAGCTTGTCCACAAGACGTGGCCGGAAGCCGACTTTCGCGCGGAAGCCGAAGCCCTCGTGCGACAGATAGCAGCCATGCCCACCCGCGCTTGGGAAGTCCACAAGCTGCAGGTTCTGCCGCAACTGGACCTGCCCTTCGACGCGGCGATGGTGCACTCCCTCGGCGTGCGCCAGACCCACGTCATCGAGGACCGGCTCGAAGGCATGAAGGCGTGGCGCGAACGCCGCGATCCGGAGTTCACCGGCCGATGAGTGACGCCGGTGCATTCGTGGTGGAGGATGAGGCGACTACGCACGGCGTCATCCGCCACCTCGTGCTGAACCGGCCGGACAAGCTGAACGCGTTGGACCTCGATCAACACGTACGCATCAAAGCTGCCATAGAGTCCGCGACGGACGACGATGATGTACGCGTGGTGTGCCTTTCCGGCCGCGGCCGCGCCTTTTGCGCCGGTGACGACCTGACGGCCCGTTCCGCCCCCGAACCCGATCCCTTGGAAGGCCGCCGCGTGGACCTGGACCTCGGCAGCGGCCCCACGTTCCTGCTCGAATCCGCCGGCGTGCTGCGCCATTTCCCGTTGCCGACGGTGGCCCTGTTGCACGGCCACGCGCTCGGGTCTGGCTACGACTACAGTCTCTCGTGCGACTTCCGCCTCGCCACGGAGGACGTCAACTACGGCGACCCGCGTATCCACCGGGCGCTGTGGGCGGCAGAAGGCTGGTCGTACAAGCTGCCGCGACTGGTGCATCAATCGGCAGTGACGCCCATCGCCTACCTCGGCGAAACCATGAACGGCGCCGACGCCCACGCATGCGGCTTGGTCCATGCGGTCTTTCCGGCCGGGTGCGACCTTCGCGCCGCCGCAAGGCCGTTTCTGAATCAACTCGCCGCGCTATCTCCCACCGCCTATCGGGAAACCAAGGCGTTGATCCTCGCTGGCGTCGATCAGGATTTCGCCAGTGCGCTCGCCTATGCCCGGTCCGCCGCCGCGTAGAACCCCAACCGGAGTTGCCATGTCCCTTCCAACCCTGCACGCCGAGCGCCAGCCAACGCTCTTGAACGACGACCAGGTACGCGAGTTCATCGCCAACGGATTCCTGCGCCTGACGCCCGATGTCGACCCCTCGCTGCACGTGGAGATCGACGCCCTCGTGCGCTATGCCTGCGAGAAGGAGTCGTGGTATGGCAACAACATCGTCTCGCGCATTCCCAAGCTGCACCACATCGTGCGCTGCCCGGTGGTGGACGGGGCCATCGAATCCATCGCCGGGCCGGGCTACTACTTCCACCCGCACCGCGCCGTCCACATCAACACGCCGGTGGAGGAACGCGAGGAACTGACCCCGGAGATCGACGGTCCGAAGATGGGCAAGGGTTCCATCGCCGGTTCCGGCTGGCATCAAGACGCGCAAAGTCCGCTCTCACGCGCCCGCCACCACGTGCCACGCTACCTGATCGGCTTCTACTACCCGCACGAAACGCCACTCGACATGGGCCCGACGCGCATCCAAGCCGGCAGCCACCTCTACGCCCATCCCGTAGCGCCGCACGGCGTGGTGTTGCCTGATGTGGTACCGGCCGGCACCTTCCTGCTGGTGCATTTCGACATGGTTCATGCCGGCTTTCCGAACCATTCCGACCGCACCCGCTACATGGTGAAGTTCGTCTTCGCCCGCACGCGCAATCCCACTGGGCCGTCATGGAACAACGTGGATGCGAGTTGGAAGCGGCCAGAGGCTTGCATCCCGGAATTCGACCTGCCGGAGACGTGGAGCTACATCTGGCACTGGATGCGCGGCGAACCGCAAGTGCAGACAGGCCAAGACACGGCAACGGTAGATGAGTACGTCGAGCGACTCAACGGCCCTGATCAGCCTGCTCGCCTCACGAGCACCTATGCCCTCGCCGAGTTGCAGGAAGTCGAACGATTGGCGGCGATTCTCGAAGCGGCGGCCGGCTGCGACCGTCACGAACGCACCCTCGCCACTGACGAACGCGGCCAGCCCGTCCCTCGCGACGATGTGCGCGGCTATCCGCGACGCTGGAACGAACGCGCCATCGTCATGGACGATGCCACCTACGCCCTCGCGGCATGTGGCCAGCAAGCCATTCCGACGCTGGAACGCTTGCTGCGCCACGACGATCCCTGGATTCAGATCAACGCGGCATTCGCCCTCGGCGAGGTGGGCACGCCGGCTCGTGGATCCGTCGCCGCACTCGCCGCTCTGCTCGACAGCCCGCACCAACAAGTGGTCCGCCAAGCCTTGGATGCCATCGGTGCCATCGGCGAGGGCATCGGCCCTGCCCTGCCAGCGATCGAACACCTGCTGACGACCACCAACCTCGAATGGCAGGAACCGCAGGTGATGCGCGGCTGGACCGGCGAGAATCAGGTGCGCATGAACGCCGCCTTGGCGCTCTTGAACGCCATCAACGCCGGCGAGCACACCGAAGAGATCGAACGCATTCTCACGGGATCGCTCGGCGACCCCAACGGCTACGTCTCCGCCATCGCCACGGAGGCGCTGACCCGCATCGGCACGCCCACCGCGACCCGCGCGGCCCTAACCTTCCTCTCCGACCGCCGCTGGGACGACACGCTCCTAGGCCGCGTCAAGGCGTTCTAGCGAGACGCGCGACAAATCCCAACACGGGCGACGCATGCCTCGCCCCTACGCACGTGATCGCGCGTCCCAAAAGGCGCATCCCATCGCCCCCTGGTGGCCGTCGCCCCGTTTCAGGCCTATGTTCGCCCTCCCGCACCGTAGGGGCGACGCATGGGTCGCGCCCTTCTTGCCTATAGCGGGCCCGGCCCCTCCTGACCTGTAAGCAGCCAGCGGATCATGGGCAGGTGTTGGCGACCCATGAACATCTGCCCCTCCACCAGATAGGTGGGAATGCCGAACGCGCCTCGCTCCTCGAGTTCCTGACGCAGCTCCTCAAGCCTTCGCGCGCCCTCGTCCAGGTCAAAGCCAGACGCGCCCAAGTCTTCAAGAATGCCCGTGATGGCCGCCGCATCCTCGATATCGAGCCGCGCCTCCCAGAACTCCTCGAACACGCGCCCGACGAACTCTCGCCCCGCGTCGTGCTCGCTGGCCCAGATGCACGCAGCGGCAGCCAGCCACGAATCGACGCCGGCGCCGCTTCGCTTCAGCGGCACCCCCAGACGCTCGGCGTAGCGGGCGTTTTCCGATCCCATGTACTCGGCGCGCACCCGAGCATGTCGTTCCGCAACCGATTCGTTCTCCTTCGGCTCAGCCACCACCTTCGCCGGAACGCACATGGGCAGCCAGTTCACCGGCACCCGAAGCTCGTCGGCAAGACGGCAGGTCGGCCCGAACGCGAGCCAGCAATCCACCGAGGTGAAGTCGAAGACGAAATCGATCATGTGCGCGCGCGCCCTTCGGGCGCGTTGGCAGTTTCTGCTAGCGCAGAAACTGCTACGGGAACGTCGAAGCGATCGTAGGCGATGTCTGGCGCCGGACCGTCGCGGCCGCCAAGCATCCAACGCACGGTGGGAAGATGCTCGCGACCAAAGAGGATTTCGCCATCGATCACATAGGTGGGCACGCCAAACACCCCCACGGGATGCAGCGCCGCCTGCAACCGATCGTGCTCCTCGCGGCCTTCCCCGGCGAGGAACGCAAGGTAGCCATCGCCGTCGCCCCCGGCCTCGCGCACGATGGCAGCCACCACGTCGGCATCCTCGATGTCGAGGTCGCGCTTCCAGAACCGCTCGTAGGTTAGATCGAGCCAGCGCGACAGCACTGTGCGTCCCTCGCGCTTCGTCCACAGCATGGCGACGCCAGCGAGCGACGAATCCCAGATCTTCTGCGGCCCGTACACCAGAATGTCCTTCAGCCGCGCATAGCGCTTGGCGTCCATGTACGCGTAGCGCACCGACTGCCACTGTCGCGGCGAGCGCTTGCTCTCCACCACCTTGCCCTTCTTGTCTGTGCGGGCGGAGCCGAGGAAGCTCGGAATGTTGAGGGTGAGGGGCCGCCAGTCGATCTCGATGCCGAAATCCCGCTCCAACTGCCGCGTGGGGTCCTTGGCGAGATAGGCATAAGGGCTCTTGATGTCGAGATAGCAGATGAGCGGCGAATCCGACTCGAGCGGATGGGGTGCAACGTCAGCCATGTAGGGATCATAGCAGTCACCTCTGCTAGAGTTGCGCGTTTGTCTTGAGGCGAGGGCAATCCACCCATGAGTTGGCAGCCGGAAGTCGATGAACTGACCCGACAGGTGGGATTCGCCAAGGAAATGGGCGGAGCCGACAGCGTCGCCTTCCACCACGGTCGCGGCCGCCTCACCGTGCGCGAGCGCGTGGCCTTGCTCGAAGACCCGGGCACCTTCCACGAAATCGGCACCATCGCCGGCACCGCCAACTGGGAAGGCGACCAAGTGACGGCTCTCAAGCCAGCCAACTCCGTCGCCGGCACCGTTCGCATCGATGGCCGGAAGGTTGCCTTCTCCGGGGGCGATTTCACCATTCGCGGCGGCGCAGCGGACGCAGCCGTCGGCAACAAGGGCGGCTTCGCGGAACAGTTCGCCATGAAGGCGCGCATCCCGTACGTGCGCCTGCTCGACGCTACCGGCGGCAGCGTGCGCACCTTCGAACAGATCGGCCGCACCTATCTGCCGGGCAATGCCGGCACCAATGTCTCCGCCGACCTGATGCAACGCGTGCCGGTGGTCTCCGCCGTGCTTGGGTCGGTCGCCGGCTTGCCGGCCGTGCAGGCCTGCATGTGCCACTTCAACGTGATGGTGAAGAACACGAGCCAGGTCTTCGTTGCCGGCCCGAAGGTGGTGGAACAGGCCACCGGCCGTAGCATCACCAAGGAAGAGCTTGGCGACGAGCGCGTGCAGCTCCGCAACGGCGTCATCATGAATCTTGCCGAGGACGAGGCGGACGCCATCGCCCAGGTGCGCCGCTTTCTGTCCTACCTGCCACAGAGCATCTGGGGCGAGCCGCCGTCCGTGGACCCCGAGGACGACGCCAACCGTCGCGAAGAGTCGCTGATCGGCATCGTCCCCCGGGACCGACGCAAGATCTACGACCCGCGCAAGGTGCTGGACGCGGTGCTGGACCGCGGCAGCTTCTTCGAGATGGCACCCTACTATGGTCGCGCCCGCGTCACCGGCCTCGCTCGAATCAACGGACGGCCCGTGGGCGTGATGGCCAACCACCCGAAGTTCAACGGCGGCTCCATGGACATCGCCGCCGGCGAGAAGACCATCCGCCTGATCGAGCTCTGCGAGACCTTCCACCTGCCGCTGGTGTACTTCGCCGATGAACCAGGGTTTTCCGTAGGCCCTGCCCAAGAGAAGCTCGGCATCGTCCGTGCCGGCGCCCGTGTGGTGACCACCCTCACCCAAAGCCGCACGCCCTATGTCTGCATCGTCATGCGTCAGCTCTATGGCGTTGCCGGCGGCTTGCACCAACGCGGCGGCGACGCCCTCTACCGTCGCTTCTGCTGGCCCTCCACCCACGGCGGCTCGATGCACATCGAAGGCGGCGCGGCCATTGCCTACAAGCGCGAGATCGAGAACGCCGAAGACCCGGAGGCAAAGCGCCAGGAAATCGAGGCGCGCCTGCAATCCATCTCAAGCCCTTTCCGCAACGCGCACGCCTTCGGCATCGAGGAGATGATCGACCCCCGCGACACCCGCCCACTCCTCGTGGACTTCATCGAAGACGCATGGCCCATCGTCCAGACCCAGTTGGGCCCACGCAGCGGACCGACCTACACGCCCTGAAAGCCTAAAGCGGCAGCATTTGGGGCCTTCCGCGACCGTCCTCGTCGCCGTCCTCGCAGAGCAGCCCCGGGTCGTTCTGCCGCACATCGCCAACGCGGCGACTCACCCGACGCGCTGACAGGTCGTTGCCTTCATAGGGCCTGAGCAGCGGCATCACGTCCGCCAGCGTCGCGTCGGAGTCGAGCCAGCCGGCAAGTTCGTGCTCGGCGAGCATCGCCGGCATCCGGTCATGCCAAGGTTCCACGACGGAGTTCGCCGCGACGGTGACGATGGTGTAGCTGACAAGGCGGAGCGAGGAGTTCCACGCCCACAACCCCGCAAAGGTCATCACCCCTTGGGATTCGAACACACACGGCTGCCGGACACCTCCTTCCTTGCGCCACTCATACCAGCCAGTGGCAGGAACCAGACACCGGCGCCGCTCCGCAGAATCTCGAAACGCCCGCCGCTCACCAAGCGACTCCGCCCGCGCATTGATCATCCGCGCCGCAGACTTCCGGTCCTTTGCCCAAAAGGGCACCAGCCCCCAATGCGCGGTTTCCAGCACCGCTGTATCCCGGCCCGGCCGATGCCGAATGATCGGCAGTGAATCGGTGGGCGCACAGTTGTAATTGGCGGTCAGCTCCTCGCCGATCTCCTGTTCGAGGATTTCCAGCATCGAATACGCGGCCCGCAACGCCGCAGCATCCGAGACGACGTTGTAGCGCCCGCACATGCCGACTAGCCTACGGTCAAGACCCCAACCGATAGCGGAGCTTCACCACCAACTGCTCGCCGAGCGTCTCTTCCCAAGTGTTGGCGAACATCCGCGAGTAGTCCTGCCGCAAATACTCCGAGTCCCCACCCCCGGAAAGCCCTGCGTTGGTGGTGTACACCACGAAGAGATCTGAGAGCGGCGCCAGTTCCCAGCGATAGCGAAGCTGGAAGTTCATGCGCGAGAGGGCGAAGTCGTCGCTGGTCTTGTCCGGCACAGCCAGCGGCACCAGATCGCCGGCCGAGTCCGGCGCCATGAACGCTCTTTGCCCATCTGCCTTGATGGCCACCCACTGCAGCGCCAAGCGGAAGTGCTGCCTTGCCGTGAGGAAGAAATCGAAGTCGAGGTTCGGTGCCAGTTCCTCCGCTTCGTAGGCAACGAACCGACCGCTGCCCCGATGCAACAACCACGCGTCCCGATCGCGCATCCCGACGCCGAGATTCATCGTCAGTCGATCGTTCGGCCGCCACGTCACGAAGCCCTGCGTGCGACGCGTTGCGTCGCCGAGCTCCTCCTCCCCCCACAAGTGCCGCACGATCCAAGATAGGCGACGCGATGGGTCGGATTCATACCGAACCTCGGTGTTCCACTGGTCCCCAACCCGGAACACCCGCCCCGGGCTGCTCCAGTCGTCATACTGCCGCGGCATCAAGTCGCCCGTGAATCGCAGTTGCGAGAGGTTCGAGAGGGTCAGCCGCTGATCGAGCCCGAGCCCGGCCCCCACCATGCGCCCAACGCCGTTCCACGAGCCGGTGGTGAAGAGATACGTCCGCACCTCCCGCAGCCGCTCCATGCCGGAGCGCGAAAACCGATAGCGGTAGCGGAACTTGCGCAGGTCGTTGCGACGCAGAAAGCCCATGTCGCGGATGTCCACCTTGTCGTCGAAGACATCCACGGAAAGCATGTGCCGCTGCCCCTTGCTCGGCGAGAAGTTGATGTCGACGATGCCCCCGGCGCCACGCTCGCCACCGACGATTTCCGACTGCAGCACCTGCGCGTCCGCCGTCCACGTGCCGCCGGGGCTCACGAAGTGTCCATCCACCGCGTGGACGTACGCCTCGCGGTTCGGATGCGTCACTGCCGTCGACATCCAGCCAAGCGCCTGATAGCCCCCGTTCGCGTGCTCATAGAGCAGCCGTGCCGCGCCGTAGTCGCGTCCCGGCGTGGTGAGGGTCACCACCGCGCCATCCGCGTCGAGGCCTTGGAACTGCCCGTCATCCTCCGCCGCGCCAAGAAGACCAAAGCGAAACGCGCCCTGCTGCCCGGTGGCCTTGAGCGCACCGAGCACGTCTGAAGGACGCCGAAACTCGGCTGCATCCACCACCACATCCTCTGGCAAGTCCGGACGCAGCGGGGCTCTGCCGATGCGCCGCGTGTGCAACATCACCATGTCGGCCAGAAAACGCGAGTTGGTGGTGAAGATCTCCTGCCCTTCCTGGAAGAACAGGCGCTTCTCCGGGAAGAACGTCTCGTAGCGGGTGAGGTTGACGATCACGTCGTCTGCCTCGACGTTGCCGAAGTCGGGATTCAGCGTGCTCGTGAGCTGGAAGTTGGAAGAGGGCCGCCAATACACATCGAGTCCGGCCTTGCGCCCCGTGCGCCCCGCCACCATGTCCTGCGTGGTCGAGACATAGGGCGTCGCGCTGTATTGCTGGCGCGGGTTCACCTCCGACAGCGCGAGCTTCTGAAACGCCGACATGAACTGCGGCAGGGTGAACGGCAGCGCCGGCCAGCCGAGTCGCTCGTCGCGATAGGCGATCATCCGCGACGCATACAGTCCCATGGCGCGTTCCCCTTCGAGCCTCGGCATGCTCACGAGCGACCAGGGAATGAAGAACTCGGCACTCCAGCCCGTGTCCGTGCGCGCCGAAGCGCCATGCCATGCGCCATCCCACGTTCTGCTGAACTGGCGCTCGGGCAGGATCGTGCCGTCCGAAACGCTCCCGCCAAGGCTCACCTGGAACCAATAGCCGTAGCGCCCCTCGCCTGAGGTGTCGAGCGTGAAGGAAAAGTAGTCGCGCCGCAGATACTTGTCCCGGGATGACAGCACCTGCACCAAGGTCTCCGGGTCCTGCACCATGTCTGCGCCGACATAGAGGCCCCGATCGTTGTAGAAGATGCGCACCCGCGTCGGCAGATCACTCGGACGCAACGTGTCGGGATCGACCGAGACGAACCGGTCATGCACCGCAAGGTCGTCCCATGCATCGTCGTCGAGTTGCCCGTCAATCCGCACACGCGCATCGTTGGCGCGCCGTGCCAAGGGAATGTGATCGCCGGTAGCCAGCAGCGAGAGCGCCGCGGCCTGAACGAAATGCTCCTCTTCGGGAAGCGGCGCCGCGCTGCTCGGCGGCGCAATCGCGTCAAAAGGGCCGGCGTCGGCGACCTCCCCGGCGCCTTGGGTGCTTGGCATCATCGTCGCGGCGACTTGATACGCGTAGGAAGGGATGGGCTCCTCTTCGGATGGGAAGCCCCGCGAGCTCCCACCCATCGACGGCACAGTTGGCGAGGGTGCTGCCGGAGCCGCGGAAGGTGACGGTGGCGAAGGCGTTACCGGCGTCGCCGGCCCTTTTGGTGCCGCCGGTGCGGAACGCGCACGCATCGCGCTCCCCCGTCGCAGCCGATGTGCGCCGTAGTCCTCCGGCGGCGGCTCCCCGAGTTCCTCGGGCAACGCATCCGGAGTCGCTGGCGCCGTCCTCGGCGGCACCGGCGCAGGAGCGGTGGCGTCGAGAGATTGCGTCGCCTCCGCCTCGATGGCCTTGAGCCATTCCTCCACCGACTGATCGCCGGCGAAGTCCGTCAGGTAGTCGTCGCCCAGAAGATCATCGTCGGACAGCAGCAGATCGTCGCCCAGAAGCTCCTCGAGCAAGGGATCGCTCTCGATGCCGTAGTCCACGGCGGGCAAGTTTGCGTCGCTCGTTCCCGCAGCCGGCGCCAGCGCAGGGGAGACAGCCGGCGTTGCCGCAGGCACCGTCACCACAGCCGCACCCACCCCCATCGAAGCACGCGGCGGAACGACCCACGCATCCGCATATCCGGCACCGACAGCCTTCGCCCGATCACCATCCGCAGCGGCCGCATCCCCATGCGGTCCTGCCACAACCCGATAGGTGGTGCCCGTCCCGGTCTCAAACGCCCGAGCCGAAAAATCTACGCCGACCTTTTGCGTCGCAGTCGCAGCCAGCTTTCCGGCCTGCTCGGCGCGAGCGAAACTGCCAATGGAAACCCAGTAGTCCGCCCCGGCAAGAGGCGCACAAAGCAAGAGCGAAAGAGCGGCCAGTCGACGCATTCGGCCCCCTGATCGAGACAAGCGGCGAAGCATAGCACCTTGCAACCGGATCGGGCGCGCCTCAACACGGTCGACGGCCACCCTAGCCGAGGCAGTGCTCTTCCCCCCAGGCGGCGTCCGATCATCACCCATCCAGCTTTTCCGCTACAATCCACCCCCTTGCTAGCTCCGATGGCCAAACTGGATAAGGCATCGGCCTACGAAGCCGGGGATTGCAGGTTCGAGTCCTGCTCGGAGCGCCAGACAACAACGCCCTTGGGCAACCTAAGGGCCGAACCCACCGGAGAGGTGGCCGAGCGGCTGAAGGCGCTCCCCTGCTAAGGGAGTATGGGCTAAACCCCATCGAGGGTTCGAATCCCTCCCTCTCCGCCATCGCCACCCGTTCCGTCTCCGCCATCGCCTAACCTATGCAAGACATTGTTTTTTCAAGGTATTATGTTCATCTCTCCCGCCCCCAACGATTCGCACGCGCGCGACAATCCTGAAGATGACGGACGACCTAGCGACATTGCCGGTCGAGGAGCGAGGGGAAAGTGATCCGCGGGGCTGGAGAGTTGGAGATGGAACGAACGACGCAGGTGGACGACGCCGCAGACGTTTGGGTGCCGAAAGGCAGCCTGAACGCAAAGGCTCTACGCTTGTTCCGCGACGGGATGGGCGAGATTAATGCTGCATTGGCGGATTTGAGCCGAGGTGCCGTAGGCGGTCTGCGGACCTCGGGCCGAAGGGTGTCCGTGGAACTCCGGAAGCTGCTGTTCGATCGCACGCCGCTGGTGCATCGTGTGCTGGAGGGCCCTCGGTTCCATCCGTTGCCCGACAAGGAGAGCTTGGTGGGAGACGTCTACGAGAACGCGTTCTCGTTGAGAGTCGCGCCCGGGACTCAGGCTGGTCCGGTACCGGGGCTGGTCGCCACACGCACGTGGTCTGTTCGCGTCTGCCCGTTGCACGGTCTGAGATTCGAAAAGGACAGCAAGAAATGGACCTTCAGTTGGCTGTTTGATCGGTTCGGTAGGCGGATGCGTCTCGGGCCGTGGCTGAAGCAACGCTTGTTCAGCGTTGATGGCCGGGAGTACACGTTGCTAGATGCCCTCAAGTTCTTGGCCAACAAAGAGGCCGTGCACGTGGACATCAACAAGGATGTGGGCGCCAAGGACATGGAATTAGTGCATTTCGGCCACACGACCTACCCGCATATCGTGGCGGTAATGGTTGCGTCCTACATGCTCAACGAGTTTCGGCGGAGTTACCAAACCGCTGGGCAAGGGTGGGAGAGTTTCTCAGGCTTCGGCGACTCGGGTGTTGCCGATTACGAGGCGATCGGCGGCGGCGAGTTCGAGGGCGTGGACATCGATCCAATGGGTTTCGGGGGCGAGTTCCACGAGACAGGAATTTTAATACCTGAACCCGGAAAAGACTGGCGCCCGGTGCAGATCGAAGAGGCGCCGACCGTACAGGCATAGTCGTCGCGCCGGACGTAGCCACGACATCGTTACGCGGGCTGCTCAACGTTTAGCAGGGAGGGTCATTGCGCCTTGCGTCTCCAAGCCTAGTCAGACCCCTTTGGCGCGTCCCTGTCCTAGGCTAGTTAGTTCCTGTCCGTATGCGCCTTTTGGCGGCAGGGGAAGTTGTCCTCCAGAGGAGTGCCGAGGGTGCGAGAAGGTGCTTTTGGGTGCCGCGGGGAGGCTCTTTTTGCAGGCGCGACGGTCGAGCGTGCCGCCTTGCACAGGGTTTCCGTGGCGAACCGGAGGTGTGGGCGAGGCGAGCCGTCGCGTTCCGTCCGGGACGCGGCGCTGGCCGTTTCGGCGGCACTTCTATCCGGGTC
>VXSY01000248.1 GCA_009837725.1 Gammaproteobacteria bacterium
GGGCTTGGTCGGGAGGGGGCCTTACCGCAGCCGCGTGACCGCGGGCACGCTCTCCTCCGCGCCGGGAACGTCGGGCAGCGAGTCGAAGGCTTGCCGGAGACTCTCCGCCCACAGCCGCCGCACCGTGAGCAAGTACTCGTGGTGTTCGTCGAGCACGAGGTGGCGGCCTTGGCTCAGGCTCCCCGCGCGGTAGATGCAGCACTCCACCGGCGGCCCCACCGTGGCGTTGCTGCGCATGGTGGAATCCATCGACACCACGGCGGCCTTGAGGGCGTCGCCGATCGACGTGCCGGGATGGATGATGCGATCGAGGATCGGCTTGCCGTACTTCACCTCACCGATCTGCAGGAACGGCATGGTTGCGCTTGCGTGGACGAAGTTGCCTTCCGGGTAGATGTGGGCGATGTCGGCGCGTCCGCCCCGAATCTCGCCACCGAGGATGAACGACGCTTCCGGCACAAAGTCGCCGCTGCCCCGCTGCACGCGGTCTCGCGCCTGTTCCGCCTTGTGTACGCACACACGGCCGACGTAGTCCGCGGCATCGTCCAGCGTTTCCGCCACCATCAGACTCTCGCTGGCGCGGCTTTCGATGTCCTGCTCGATCTGTGCCACCACGCTTTGCGTGGTGGCGAGATTCCCTGCCGCCAGCAGCGCAAACGATCGCTCCCCCTCGAGACAAAAGCGGTGCATCTTGCTGTACGTCCCGATCTGGTCGGCACCGGCGTTGGTGCGGGAGTCCGAGACAAACACGAGCCCCCTGTCCACCGCTATCCCAAGGCAATAGGTCATGCCCCGATTCTTGACGCGGCACTGGGCCGCTGTCAACGAATGAAGTGCCCTCGTAGGTGCGGGCTCGTCCCCGCCGGTCTTGAGCCGCTGGACAGCGGTCGGGACAAGCCCGTCCCCAAGGAACCACGTTACGGCGCGAGCCTCTACCCCGGATTATCCTTGCGTTGCTTCTCAAGGTGGCTGCACGTCTTTGCAAGACCTGGCGCAACAGATCACGGGCCTCGACGCGGCCGGCGATTGCACGCTGCTGTCGAGCGCGGGTTGTCGTGTTGCCGTAGGGCGCGTGCAGGATCACACCGACGCGCTCTCGTCCCCAGAGCGCGAGCAGGTGGAGGGCGCCGTGGCGTCGCGCCGAGCCGAATACTCCACCGGGCGCTTTCTGGCAAAGCGGGCGTTGGGTCGGCTCGGCATCGACACCACTGCCATCCGCAGTGAAGGCCGACGGCCGATTTGGCCCGAGGGAGTTGTCGGCAGCATCACCCACTCGCGACGTTTCGCGATGGCGGTCGTATGTCAGCGTTCGCAGCTTGCCGGCGTCGGAGTCGACCTCGAACGCACGAACCGCGTCACCGAACGGGTTGCCCCCAAGACCATGACCGAACGCGAGCTGGCGGACACAGGCACCGGCTGGCCTCCTTTCGCTCGCACAGCCAACTTCAGCGCCAAGGAGGCGGTCTTCAAGGCAGTCAACCCCATCGTGGGACTGATGATCGGGTTCAAGGAGGTGGAGATCGTCTGGATGGAGGCGGAAGCTGGATTCAGTGCCCGCTACATCGGCCCCAACCCAGCAAACGCCGTCATGGAGCGGGGGCAAGGGACCGTTTTCACCCTTGCGGACCACATCGGCGCGCTGTTTTGGCTCGAACCCTGATCGAAGCAAGCGCGCCTGGCGGCGCTCGCCCTCCACAACGCCAACAGCGCGCTTGCTTCACGACTTGGTAGCGCCACAAGAACCGTTGCCTTCGGACAACGCTTCTTGCCAGCCCGAGCCGTCCTATCACTCCGAACTTCGCCGAAACGGCGAGGTTCGACAGACTGGTAGGCTTGCAGGGATTCCCAACCAAAACCAGAAGGGCCCCGAATGCACGACTTGAAAGACAAGATCGCCGTCGTCACCGGCGCGACGCGGGGCATTGGCGAGGCCAGCGCTCGCGCTCTTGATGCTGCCGGCGCGCGGATCGTACTCACGGGTCGCACCGTGTCGGACCTCCATCGAGTGGCCGGCGACCTCGCAAACGATCCCATCGTGCTGGAGTCGGACCTGTCGCCGCCCCAGTCCGGCACGGAGCTCGCCGAGCGCGTGCTCGAAGCCGTCGATGGCGTCGACATCCTGGTCAACAACGCCGGCATCCCGATGCGCCGCACTCCGGATCAGCTCACCGAGGAGGACTTCGACCTCGTCTTCTCCATCAACGTGCGTTCGCTCCTGATGCTGACGCTGGGCCTCGGCCCCTCCATGATCGAACGCGGCGGCGGCTCGATCATCAACATCTCTTCCATCGCCAGCCTTCGAGGGCCGCTCGGCCGCGTCGCCTATGCCGGTACCAAGGGCGCCGTCGACGCCATCACCCGCGCCCTCGCCGCCGACTGGGGCGCCCACGGCATCCGCGTCAACGCCATCTGCCCCGGGCTCATCGCCACCGCCATCTGGGAACCCGACCGCCAGAACATCCCCGGCCTCATCGAACGCCTCGAAGACGGCATCGCCCTCAAGCGCTGGGGCTACGGCGACGACGTGGCAGACGTCGTCCTGTTCTTCGCCACCGACGCCTCCCGCTACGTCACCGGCGAAGTCGTAGCCGTGGACGGTGGCATGGCCCGCGTCGGCGCAGCCCCACGCCCACGCAAGTAACTCGGGCGTCCTACCCTGCGAAGGCGCCTCCGTGGCGAAGTCCGCCAGCGCCCACCACTGCCCAAACCACGCAACTTGCGGCAAACTTGCGAGTCCATCCTGCGACCCGAGAGCAAGCCGTGGCAGAAGCCGAGACCATCCCCGCCGAGTCCGAAGCCCTCACCCGCACCTTGGCCACCGTCGCCGAACTCGGCCTCGGCGAAAACCTGGTCGAGCTCGAAACCCAAGGCTTCACCACGGTCAAGGGCGTGCTCTCGGCGTCCCAGATCGAGCGAGCCAAGGCCGCCATCCTCGCCCGCGCCGAGCGTGACGCGGGCCACAGCATCGACCCCGCGACGGCTACCGCCGAAGACTGCGAGGGCATGACCTACATCCCCTACATGCTCTACGAGGATGAGGTCTTTGAGGAAATCCTCATGGCGCGGGAGCCCCTCACGCTCATCACCTACCTCCTGGGCGAAAGCTGCCTGCTCTCCAGCATGGGCTGCCATTTCCGCGGCCCCGGCGGCATGCACCTGCCGCTCCATTCCGACAACGGCAACGGCATCCCGGCACCGTTCACGTCCTACTCTCAGGTGGCCAACGTCAACTACGCCCTCACGCCCTACACCCGCGAAGCCGGCGCCCTCGCCATGGTCCCCGGCAGCCACAAGCTCGCCCGCCAGCCCAAGCCGGACGAATCCGACCTCGGCGACAACGCCAACCCAAACGCGGTATCCATGAACATCGACCCGGGCGACGCCGTGATCTGGCACGGCAACAGTTGGCACGGCTCCTTCGTCCGCACGCTCCCCGGCGTGCGCATGAACCTAGCCGTCTATTTCAACCGCCAATACATCCAAACCCAAGAACGCCACGGCGCCACCGTCCCGGAAGAGGTCCTAGCCCGCCACGCCAACAACACCCGCTTCCTCCACCTGCTAGCGGGCAAACAACCCTACGGCTGGCAAAAGGAAGGCCCCGACTACAGCAAGTTTGCGCTGATGCCACGGGGGCTCTACGACTGAGGCTCCGCCTTCCGTGGCGGTGCGGAGCAACGTCGCGTGAGCATCGACACGACATTCCTCCGGCGCTCAGGTCCCACGCAGGGCGGTCAGGTTTGAGTCGCTGGCCCTGCACGACGGCGTCGCCGCTGATCTCGATGAGCGGAACGCACCTGGTGATCGAGAAGTCAGCGGCATCCGCGCCGGCGGGGCCGCAGGCTTGCGTGTCGCGTCCGGAACCGAGGCCTACGGCCCGGCCGCCTTCGGCGACTACACCCCCTCCCCGTCCGAGTTGGTGCCGCGCACGCGCAACCTAGCCGGCGGCCGCAGGCTTTCGCGCCCGACATTGGGGCAGATCGGCGGCTTTTTGCGTGCCTTACGGCGCGTGCCGCCTCCGATCGTCCGCGTCCCCAATGTTGGGGACGCGCGGCGGGACGCCTGTCCCCATACTCCCCAACATGGGTGATTCCGGAAGCCGAACGACCCGCCGCGGGCCCCGCGCAGTCGCTGTCGGGTCGGCCTCCGCGGTGACGCGGTGAAGGACGAGACGACGTTCGATCGCGTCGTCGGCGCGCTCCACCAGGCCGCGCTCGATCCCGCGCACTGGCCCCTCTCCGCCGTCGTCGACGAGGCGCTCGGCGTCCACGGCAGCAGCCTGCTGTTCGGCGACGGGGAAGGCGCCGCCACCCGGCTCGCTTTCTACTGGACCTGCACGCGCGGGGAGCGCCGCTTGGACCTCGAGCGGCTCTACCGCGGCACCTACTACCCCATCGACGAACGTGTCCCGCGCATGCGGCAGGCGCCGGATAGCCGGGTGCTACACAACACCGAGGTGTTCACCGAAGCAGAGCTGCGAACCTCACCCGTTTACCAAGCGTTCAAGACGCACCGCTGCGCCGACGCCGTGAACGTGCGCCTCGATGGGCCCGCGGGTTCGCGCATCACGTGGATGGTGCACGACCCCGTCGACGGCGACGGCTGGTCATCGGCACGCCTCGACGGGATGCGCCGGGTGCTGCCTCACCTGCGTCACGCCGTGAGCGTCCAGGTGGCGCTCGGCAAGGCCGGCACCATCGGCACGACACTGGCCAACCTGCTCGAGGCCACCGGCACGGGCGTCATCGAACTCGACCGGCGCGGGCGCATCCTCGCGGCCAACGACCGGGCCCGGCGTCTGCTGCGCGACGGCGATGTCCTGTTCGACGCCCGTCGCGGCCTGTTCGCCCGCGCGCCGACGGCCAATGCGGAACTGCAAAGCCTGCTGGCGCGGGCGCTGCCACCGGGGTCGGGCCGAGGCGCCGGGGGTTCCATGCTCGCAAGGCGCCCGGCGGCCGCGCCGCTGGTGCTGCATGTGATCCCCATCGACCCCCGGGACGCTCATCCGGGTGCCTGGCCGGTCACCGCGCTGGTGCTGGTCCCGGATGCCGGGGCCGCCGCCGTCGACCCCGACGCCGTCGCCGCGACGCTGGACTTCACGCGCGCGGAGAGCCAGGTAGCCGTGCTGCTGGCCCGCGGCATGACCGTGCACCAGGTCGCTGCCGCGACGGGCCGCGGAGCGAGCACCGTGCGCTCCCACGTCAAGCGCATGTTCACCAAGCACGGCCTCACCCGGCAGGCAGACCTCGTGCGGCTGGTCCGCTCTCTAGCCGGTGCGCCCGGCACGGGCGCGGACGTCCGGCATACTCCCGAGGCCTAGCCCCCGCACACCCGCCGCCGGCCAACGGCCCTCGACGACGACCGAGCGGCGACGTGCACCGGGCACCGCGGGTTCCCGCCCGCCTCAGGTCCGGTATTCGCCGTGGGTGAGCACCGGGACCACGTCGCTGCAGTCGAACTCCGCTGCGAGTTCCACGTCGGAAGCGAACCCGCGATCGATGATCTCCCGTGCCGACGCACATGACCTCACGAGCCCCGTCATTTCACCACCCGCAGAGGCAAACAACCGCTCCGCCGCAATTGCCTCCGGCGACTTGGATCCGCCCAGCGCCGCGATCACCGCACCGGCGCCCAGCCAGTCCTCAAGTGCAGGGCGCAGGCTCCCATCGGGCCATCTCTCGCCACACGGAATGACGGCAATGCGCGAGCCGGAAACTGCCGCAGCTCGCGCCACTGCTGTTGCGTTGCGCAGACACGCGGCGATTGTCCGCGTTCCTTGAGCCGCGAGTGAAATCGTCGCGCCGTTCGGTGAAGGCAATACGAGGCGCGTCCGGGCAGGTATCCCGAGCAGAGAGGCCGGCGAGAGTGAGTAGCCACCGCCACCGCGCGAGGAAGCTAGGAGCGCGCCAGACTGGGCCGCGAAATCCGACGCGGTTTCATCGCGGAACCGGTATGGCAGCACGCTCGCGCCGTTGGCGACTGCGACCGCGACGCAAGTGGTAAAGGAGAGCACGTCCACGACGACCACCACATCGCTCGTCGGCGCCAATGCCTCAATGCCCGCCAATCCCCATTCACACCGCACGTCGAAGCCCTCCTGGAGGTGCGCCGGCACGACGCCCGCGGCGCGATGGGGTTTCTGGTCCCCACTCATCGAACTATCGCCCTCCAGCTCCCGTCAGTATCGCTCCTAGTCAGCAATCCTCGCTATACCTCCAAAATCGTAAAGCGTCCCAGTTGGTAGCCGGCCGCCCTATCGCCCTGGAGGCGGGGGGCGACGTAGGTTGGGTCGGCTTCCCAACTCGCCGGGCCCATCGCTTCGCGTGCCTCGGTTAGTTCACCATCAAGCCCAAGGATCGAGTCCGCCAGTGCCAAGATGCGGCGGTTTGGCCATGCGTAGGGAGATGCCTCGCGGAGAGTCTGGGCAGACTTTCTCGGGTCGCCGGTCTTTAGTGTGTGCGCGACCAAGGCGACGGCTGTGGACCGGCTGACGCCGGCTAGGCAGTGCACCAGCAACGGGACCTCGCTGTCCCAGGTGTCAAGGAACTTGATCAGGGCCTCGATGTCCTTCGTTTGGGCGGAGATTTTGCCGGGGCTCGGCTGGACGATGTCGTGTACCGAGCACCGGTAGTGTCGTGCTGGATCGACTTCCGGTGGCGTTCGGGGCTGCGCTTGGGGATGGATGACCGAGACGAGGTCGCGTACGCTGAAGTCCCGCACAAGGCCGGGCATGTCCGCGAGGCCGGAAATGATGATGGGCACGTGTGCTCCGGGAGGCTGCGCGGATCAGAAAGGGGCTTGGTTCGGCCTAATGTGGCGGAGAGGCAGTCCGTCACTAACGGTTTTTGGGGACTCTCTGAGAGGTCCCCAAAGAGACATTAACATATTGATAAAGAAAATTTTTACAGTCTCACGAACTTTCTTGACCTCTCGCCGAAAACCGCGGAAACTGGTGCCAATCCGGGTACGAATTGGGGTACGAAGATGCCGAGGCTCACGGCGAGAAAGGTCGAGACGGCCAAGGGGCCCGCGAAGCTCACGGACGAGCATGGCCTTTATCTCCGGGTGTCTCCGCACGGCGCGAAGTCGTGGATTCAGAGGCTGACTATACAGGGACGGCGGACGGACAACGCCGTGGGACACTATCCCTCGATGAGCCTGGCGGAGGCGCGGGCGGCCGCGTTCGAGCGCTGGAAGGTGGCCAAGGCGGGCGGGGACCCCCGAACGGCGGAGGGCAGGCCCGCCTCGCCGACCTTTGCGGAGGCGGCCGAGGCGGTCATCGCCATGCACGAGCCGACGTGGAGGAGTCCGAAGTCGGGTCCGCAGTGGCGGGCCAGTCTCCAGACCTACGCACATCCGGTAATCGGAGACCTGCCGGTGGGCGAGATCACGCCTGGGCACGTCATGGCGGTTCTGCAGCCGATCTGGGGCGAGAAGCGGGAGACGGCGCGGCGGGTGAAGCAGCGCATCTCGGCGATCTGCCGCTGGGCGGTGGCGCAGGGGCACAGGACGGACGACCCGGCGGGAGCCGTGGTCGACGCGGCGCTGCCGCGGAACGGCGTGGAGCGGCGGCACATGCCAGCGCTTCCGTACGCCGAGGTGGCGGACTGCATCGCCAGGGTCGGGACGAGCGCGCGGGCGAGCGCGTCGTCGAAGCTTGCGCTGGAGTTCCTGATCCTCACGGCGGCGCGTTCAGCGGAGGTTCGCAAGGCGACTTGGGAGGAGATTGACGTCGAGGGCGCGACGTGGACGGTGCCGGCGGAACGCATGAAGGCGAACCGGGAGCATCGCGTTCCACTCTCGGGCCGTGCACTCGAGTTGCTGGAGGAGGCTGCGCAGCTATCGGACGGCTCGGGGCTGGTGTTTCCGGGCACTCGTGCGGGCCGGCCGCTGAGCGAGAACACGCACGCCAAGCTCCTTCGGGAACTCGGGTTCGACGCCGTGACGCACGGCTTTCGGTCGAGCTTCCGCGACTATGCAGCGGAGCAGACGCACACGCCGCACACGGTCATGGAAGCGGCGCTTGCGCACACGATCAAGGACAAGGCGGAGGCGGCCTACGCGCGAAGCGATTTGTTCGAGAAACGGCGCGAGCTGATGGAGTCTTGGTCCGACTACCTTGCCCGTTGAGTGAATACACCGTCAAGTTCGCGGCGGATTGGCCGAGTGCTCGAACCTGAAGCGGATGGATCCCTGCCCGACCTGTCTGAATCGATTTCGCGTGGTGTCGCCCATGGGGTTCGGCAGCTCGAGTACGAACCAGCGGTCGGGGGAGAACACAAACGGGACATACAGAATGCGGTAGCGGTGCCGCACGTCCTTAGACGCGCTTGCAGCGACCCGCATTTCGTTTGGGGTAAGTTCGAACTCGCCAGTGTCTTCAATGGCTGACTTGACCTCATAGAGCCATTCCACGCGAGGCGTTGAAAGGCGAAAGTCGTACCCGGCCGCGTCGTCGCCATCGCCGCCCCCGAAAAACTGCGCGCGATTCGATGAGACCCAGCAGTCCTCGGTGACGAAATCGCCATGGCGGCGCTGCAGGAACTGGAATGCCAGCCATTCGCTGGCAAGTCCCATGGCGAGCCGTTGCGCTTCGTTCGGTCGGCGCGGGCGTCCGGAGCCGCCGCCGTTACCGCCTCCGGAGCTGCCGCCTGATGGTTGGGTGACTGCAGCGAGCCTTGGGCGTTGCCTGCTCCGCTCGTACCAGCCCGGGTCGGCTGCGATGCCCTCCTCAGCCAGTTTCCGGAATGCCTCCGCGAAACCGGGGATACCGGTGTCAAGAGTGGTGCCGGAGAATTCGATGCTGCGCTGCTCGACTATGCGGCGCCGGCGTTCCCGCTCACGCCGCCGCTCCTCGCTCTGGATGGCTGCTTGGTCCAGTTCCAGGGTAGCGCGGTCCAAGGTCGGGGGCATGCGGGAGGGCCAACAGCAGGAGCGCCGACAAAGCTGCGGAAGATCAACAGTCGTGACGACTTCGAAGTCGAGCAGTCCGGCGTTCTCCAAGTGCCGCGCCAATGCTTGCGGGTCGTCGCTTTGCCAAGGCTCCAGAGATTGGGCGCCATTGCGTCGGCACCATGCAGCTAGGACCGCAGCCGCATCGGCGGCAAAGTCGCGCACAGTCCTACGGTTTCGTTCGAGCAGCCCGCGCCAAGGCGGCAGGTCGGCAGGTTTGTCCGCACCGAGGGCATCGTCAAGCAGTCGTGACACATGTGCGTCGACAACACCTTGGTCGAGCGTTTCCCGAGTCAGGATCCAGTCATCGTCGAACGGCAGGAAGTCGAGCGATTTGCGCGCCACGTAGTGGACGAGGTCGCGGCCGTTACGGTAGTCGGCCGCGTAGCGCCGCCGTAGACGTTCCAGAATCTTTGAGCGTATTCGATCTAGGTATCCTCGGTAAACGGAGCGAAGTTCGGCTTCGTTGGACAGGGGTGGTTCATCCAGTGCCTGCAACACGAGATTGAAACGTGCGTAGTCAAGGTTCAGTTGCCTGCGAAGTGCGGCACGGTCAGCGGCCCGCTCGCAGGCAGTAAGTAGTTCGTTCGGGGCTGGCTTCGTGTACGGGAGGCGCGACTGGAGCCATTGTCCAACGTCGAAGGCAGCGCCGGCTTGGTCCGCAGCGGTTATGAGTTCTCGCGCGAGCACAATGTTGGCGAGATAGGCGACAACGGGCGCCAGTAGGTGCAGGACGTGTCCGAGATCTGTGCGTAGTGCGGCTCGATACTCGTCGAGAACGCTGGGGTCGCAACCCAAGGCCCTAGCGAGGATCTGGTCGGCCGGTGCGTCTAACGACGCTCCAGCTTGGCCCCGGGCGAGGTGATGCAGTAGTGGTTCGAGGTACCGCAGTCGCCTGTCCACCATCCGCGAGACCGTCCGGGAAAGCTCCCAGGCCAACGAAGATCGGGTCAGCTGTAGGCCGTCCGCGAGGATGAGGGTTGGCAACTCGTCGTGTTCGACACCGTAAAACGCCATTTCCTCGGAAGGTGTAACGACCTGCCCGTCGACGACCAGGGCAATGGATCGGCATTGCCGGACGCGAATTGCCCGGATGCGGCGTTCGACGGTGGTTCGAAGAACGCGGAGCTCAAGTCCGTCCGCGAGGAGTTCGTGTCCGAGCACCACGACCTCGGGTAGCCAGCCGAGTCCGAGCGATATGAGCAGTGGATCACTTGTCGTCGGGACGAACGGGTCTCCATCGACCAGCAGCTGCACCCCGACACCATCAAGCCGGCGGGGCGCGAATCTTTCGGTGGCGGCTAGGCGTTCCGCTACCCCATTTGCCGGGGCGTCACCGATGTCGAGCAGGGCGTGTCCGGCAGAGACCAAGATTCTGGCGTCGAACGCATGGGCGTTCGGGGCGACGATTACCGAGGGAGGCGCGGTGTCGTTGCCCGGGAGCACTTCCAACCGCTGGCCGCGATTGACCACCAACTCTAGATCGGCTGGCAACGGAGCTTCTTGGTCGACGAGGTCCTTCCAGGCGCGACGGTATTCCCGATGGAATTCCCGGCGATCGTGGGGCGCCAGATCGGTGGCGACGCCCGCAAGTGCGCGTAGACGCCGCACGGCGGTGTTACCTGCCTCCCAGTCGGAAACGCCGAGGACTTCGCTAAAGACCAGGTCTGCAAACTCTTCTGTCCCTTCAACGAGCGTGGCGTCCGCATCCGCTAGACGCGCGATGAACCGCGGCGGTCGGCCTTGCCTAGTCCGAGCGGCCCAGCAGTCGCCGGCCCGGTGGAATCTCGGTTCGTCGCGAGTGTCGACGGCGATCCACGCCCGGGACCGTAGGAATGCGGCGAGCGGGGACGGCAGAGTCTGCCGGTCGTGGTAGTGGGGCCCACGGTCAAACCGGCCTACATCAAAGGTTAGGCATTCGGCGCCCCGTTCTGCAAGATGCTTGAAGGCGAGCTGGTGGAACGCTTGCTTGGCAGCATCCGAGAGTCCGTCGTACTCGATCTGCCCAGGCAGCCGCCAGGCTTCTCCTTTGCGGCTATACGTCGTGTAGGGATGTCGGAAAGACACGTGGGACGCTGCTGCGCACCAAGCGCGGTCAAGGGCCCCTCTGGCTTCGCCATTGCGTCTGAGCTGGTCCCATGACGACCCCTGTCCCGTCTGCATGAGCTGCCCAGCAACGGGACGGAGTCCGTCCGTGACGCCAAGCAAAGTCAGAAACTCGACCCACTGGCGACGTGTCCCGTCACGGACTTCCGGCCAGGCCCCGAACTCCACAAGCAACGCATCTCGCGACCGACGACAGTCGGGCGAGGCACTGGACGCTTCGACGAGGAAGTTCTCCAATGTCCGACCGATCGCAGTCCAGGACGCCGGAAACGCGGCGCGCGTCGCGGGTCGCCAGCCGCCTGCGGTCGGCACCCACAAGCCAGCACCCAAAAGCGTGTCACGGATACCGGTACCGGCTGTGCGCCACACTCTGAAGGCCCAGGTCAGGGCCTCCAATCGGCGGTTGTCGTTAGCTCGGTCGCCGAGGACAGCGGCCAGGCCGGCGAGGGCGTCGACGGGGTCGTACTCGCGGACGAGGCCGGCTTGGACGAAAGCGTTTAGGGTTTCGGGCGGGAGCTTGATGTTCTCGTGCAGAAACCTGTAGCGGCGGGTGAGCGAAGATGGAGGGAGCGGCACCCCGTCTTTTGCGCGGCGGCGCCTAGATGATTCGCTGCGCACGAATGCGCCGATTCCCGAACCGTGGTCGTGCCCGCCGGCTTGCCGCAGGCGGCGACCCCGGTCGAGGATGATGCGCCAGCCAGCGAGAGAATCGAGGCTCTCGCCAGCAGCGTGGAATAGGCGATTCAGATCGTCGTAGAAGCGCCGCCAAGTGATCGCTGCGGCATTTCCTCTCGCGAGGGAGGCGGCGAAGCGCTCGGCCCAGTCGGCTAGGTGATCGCCGGACGGCGACAGGGGCAGGTACTCGCGATCAGCCATCGCCTTGAGGCGAGCGAGGCGGCGCCTGTCCAAGTCGGATGACACCAGCCGAGCGCCAGTGCGCCTTGCCACTGCGGTTGCCTTCATCAGGCTAAACGCGCCATCCGGCCACGTGAAGACCTCCATCAGGCTGGTCCAGCCCGCGCCGTCGATGGGGATCGATGGCACGAGAGGAGCGTTTTGGAGCGAACTGTCGGCGTCGGCGAGCGCTTGGTCGAGCCCCCGGGCGTGCTCGCCAGTCCAGGCGACGAGGTCGAAGACGGCGCGCTTCGGTACCGGTGGATCGGCCCTTCCTGCGAGATGTAGCGCGGCGCGCGCGCACGCCTCCGCAGCGGCGGCCATCAGAGTCGCGTTGAGGGGCAGGTCGAAATTGGCGTTTCGTCGATCGATGTGGGCAAAGAACGGGGCATCCAGATGGCCGAGCAGCGGCGCGGTGGCCGTGTCGCCCATTGGCAGGAAGTTGTAGAGGCGTCCGTCGATGATGGTGTCGGAGGACAGCCCGACGGCCACCGAAACGGATGGCTGGCCCTTCCAGTCGAGCCAGCGCTTGATTTCGGATGCCTGCGACAGGCTATGGCGGACAGCTTGGAGCACGCGCGACTTGTCTACGTCGCGCCGTACTACGAGAAAACGGCGATTCTGGCCGACGTGAACCTCGTACATCCGGCAGCCTTCGATGCCCGGGACATCGCCGATCAGCGTCTGCCGTCGGCTTAGCCGACGGGCATAGTTCTTGCCGTCGGGTGTCTGCGCGTCGATGCGGAACTCTGCGATTCGGTGAAGGAACAGAAGCAGCGGTACCTCGTCGAGGTCGGCGAGCGCTTGTACTTGGCGTTGCGCCAGTGCGATGGCTTCTGGCGTACGTAGCGGGGCGACGATGACGCTTGCGTATCCCAGTTCGGCATACCGGGTGACGTCGGGCGGCGGCTCCGCTAACGGTACCGGGACGAGATAGCGCGGGACGGTACCCGCGACCTCGCGGGCGATGGTGGCATTGACTCCCTCTGCGCGCAGTAGGTTCTCGATTTCGGCGACCCCGGCGAAGCGGAAGCAGTACCCGTCAAACCGGGTCGAGCGGCTTCCGGGTCGGCGCGAGTAAATCCGGACATTGTCGGTCAACGCCTCAATGCTCCGGAATCCGAGGCCCTTGTTGCCGATCCCCTCGCCCACTTCCTTGGCGGTCGTGGCGAGGTTCTGGATCGCGTCAACATCCTTCCAGCGAAAGCTGTTGCCACCGTTGGCTACGTATAGTGTGCCGTCGGTGTCCGTTCGGACCGTGAGCCGGACTGCGATCCGACCCCGGTCATCAGGTGCGTGTGCATCATGGGCGTTCTGGATCAGTTCATAGAGCACGCGATCGCCATACTCGGTGCCTACGACCTGGTTCAGGTTGCGTAGGCTCTCGTAGACCCTTAGGCCATCACGGTGTGCGGCGACAGCGTGGGCTAGTATGGCGCGGGCTTGGATGCGAAGCTTGTCGTCAGGACGTGTGTGGATCGACTCAGCGTCGACTCCGCCGAGGTTGGATGTAACGATCATACGGGTGACGTGCCTCCGGTTAGCCGTTCGTCGAGGCGAGCGGCATGCGACTGCCAGTAGACTCAATGAGTTGTGGCCTTGTCCAGTGTTTTGGGGTGCGTGATTGAAAAGTCGAGTCGGACGAGTCCCGCCTCATCAACCAATTCCGCGAAGGCATCAGCGTACGTCAGCGAGTTCGCGGGTCGGTACAACATCCGCGCGCGGGGCGCCACAGACCAGATGCGCCCATGTCGTCGCCAACATGGTCGGCAAGCGGCTCACGTACAAGTGCTTACGGGAAGGGCGCGTGAGTTTGATTGGTGTACGGCCGGGGTTAGGCATCGACTGGAGAGACATGAGCACCATCAGCATGAGCAAGTCCATCGAACTAGAGTACGCGCGTCACAGCACCACGAGTTCCGCGATGTCGGAGATCGGTCCGATTTCGAGAGTCTTTGGCTCAAGTCGAGTTTTGGAATCCGTCGGGAGAAAGGCGAAGCGGACCTCGCGCTGGTACGTGTAGCGGAACACCTTGGTCATGTGAATCGGAATGGAGCGAGTCACTGGAACGCCGCCTCGACGTGCCCCCAGGGGGTCGACGTAACCTACACGACCAAAGTACCTGTTCACGTTCGGCAACTGGACTTTCGACGTCCGCAATAGCCGCTCGCTAAATGGTCTCCGCTTGGCTATCACACAACTGTCGGCTTCGAAGTCTGCAAACAGGCGCTGGTCCAGGACGTCCGCGGCGCAGAACATCCAATAGTCCGTCGTCATTTGAATGCTGCCTGTCGCGTATTGGTCGGCGTTCAATTCCGGCAGTTCGTACACGGGGCGGAATCCGATGCCCCTGTCCACGATGCTCTCCGGGGGTGGGTTGCTTACGTCGTAGAACTGCATGGGTTGCGTTGCCCGAACGTATCCCCCCTTGAAATCGATTAACAGTTCGTCGTCTCGAACGGCTTGGTTGTGCATGTCCTCGTTGTACTTGGTGGCGGAGTTCAAATGGACCTCACCGTGCATCAACGCTTCCATGTACTTCCGCTTGCCATACTTGACCAGCACTTCGTGGTCTGTGCCATGCGCGGCAACCACGCTTGCGGCCTTGCGGCATAGCTCGCCGTCGAAGAATGGTCGAGCCTCCAATACGCGAGGGTGGTGGTTGGTGGGACTAGGTGGCTCGCCGCGATTTTCCAGTTCCGCAATGACGTGCTGCATCAGTTCGTACCAATGTTCGTCGGTCGTCAGCCCTATCTTGCCCGATGGGCGTAGTTCCATCGTGTTGACCAGAATGTCCTGCAATCGCTGGTGCAGTTTCTCCCTGCACTCGTGCCGACAATACCTGTTCGCCCCGTATTCGCGAATCCACCTATTGTGTTGTGCTGCGCCAATGCGGTTGCTGTCATCAATCTCTTCGACGTCGGGCGGGTTGAACACCTTGAAGTCGAGAATGGTCGGGCCATCGAGGTCGATGGTCAGAGGCGGTGCACATTCGTCAATGCGGATGCCATCGCCGCCTTCCGTCTCTTCCCAGCCATGGAGCGCGTATTCGTGGCTGCATCTCGGTATGTCCGCGGAATCGAGTAGGATTTTCGCCAAGTATGCTCGCTCGTCGTCGCCGAGAGGCGGAGAAGGTACGTCAACGACTCCCCGTACCTGATAATCCACGCCATCGTGCGCGCAAGGCAGAAATCGAATCCCGACATTGAGCGAAATCCCCATAGGGTGCGGTTCCCCTACGTGCCTAGCCCAATCGGCACGGACTGGACGTGGCGGAGTAGGTTTCGAGTTCGTATCCACCAACGATTCTCGGTGTCGTCTTCGTCTTTCCAACGCGACGGACTATGGGCGGGCGACGTGTCCGCATGCAAGTCCTTTCTGTCGGATTTCCAATGGATGCCACGTCAGTCCGCCATGTGCGCAGGCGCATGACACGGATGTTCGAGGCGTGGTCCGCCCGGATACATCCGCCCCGGACGAACGTCGTTTCATCGCCCCGGCGAGTCTCTCTCCGCGGAGGCGATTCTCGCCCCGGGTCGTCGTCATTCGACATCCGTGGCGGGAGAGCGGGTGACCCGTTTGGCAGAGGCTCCGACGAGTAGGACCGCGAACAGCGGCGTCACGCTAGGGCTGGCGTTAGGCGGGGGACGCTAACGACTCCACTGGATCGATAGCCATCCAGCAGATGAGGTCAATGTCGTCGAGTTCGATAGGCGGTAGGGGATCCGGCGGGGCAACGGGCTCCAAACCGGTTTCGAGGATCTTGTCGATGAGCGCACGCGCGGACGCGGGATTGCGGTCGGTCTCGTCGAACCAGCCGCGCAGCATGACCTCCTCCCGACGCGGCCATGGCGACTCGAGTACGTCGAGCACTCGGTGGAGTCGCTCTTGGGCTATCTCCGGCGGGGCGTGGTTGCGGATGAACTCCGCGACTCTGAGGTTCAGTGGCCGCACTCTCGGTTGGAGGTTGGCGGGGTCGGTCTGCACCATCCAGTCGTCGCGAATGTCGTGCCGTGCCGCCTCCCAGAAGTCGTAGACGCGATCCTGCAGGAACTCCGGGAACCAGACGGGCGTCTCCTGCTCGCACTCGATGAGTCGGAGGCAGGTGCCAGTCTCGCGCATTACTACCTCGGCTGCCACGTTCCATGCCTCGTCAGCGGGCACGAAGCGCAGATAGGTCCGGTCACCGACCGAGGCGCAGAAGAACACACCCCGTCGATCGCCCACGGCCATGCCCGAGCCGACCTTCCGGGGCAGCGCGAGAATGCGCCGTCGGTCTTCGGCCAACGCCTTGCGCAGAGTCTGCCGGTACTCCTCGCCGGTCTGGGTGGAGCTGGCCGTACCGCCGCGTTCGTAGAGCGATGCGTCCTCGCGGAGTAGCTGCTCGATTTCGTCGCGGGTCTCCGTGAACACCTGGGGGCCGTGGGCGGCACCCTCGACGGGAGCCATCACGCCAACACTCGCCGCTGCAAGGGCCAGCTTGTCGAGGATGCGGTTCTCAAGATCGAGCAGGTTGTCGAGGCGGTCGGCGGGGAACACGGTGCGCAGGAATACCTCCGTGTGCGGGCTGCCGATTCGGTCAATTCGGCCGTGGCGCTGCACGAGGCGCATGGGGTTCCATGGCAGGTCGAAGTTGATGATGTGGCGGCACTGCTGGAGGTTGACGCCTTCGGCGAGGACATCGGTCGCGACAAGCAGGTCGTACGCGTTGTCTTGCCGACCCGCCGGGGCTTCGGTGGAGACGGGTGCGAAGCCGTGCACGGCGCGATTGCGGGAGATGTCGGAGAACTCGTCGGAGCCGCTAATTGCGACATGGCGGTCTCTGTAGGGGTCAAGAGCGTCGCGCCTGCTGACCTCGTCCTTCAGGAAGTCCCGTATCCACTCGACAGTGTCCTGGAAGAACGAGAAGACCAGAACCTTGCGCTTGTCACGCTCGTCGGCCTCATGCGCCGCTTCGCGGTGCGCTTGTCGCGCGATGGCAACCAGTGCGTCCGAGAGCACTCTGAGCTTTGGGTCCGTGTCGGGAGTGATCGCGAGGGCCTCGGCCGAGAGGCTCCGAAGCAGCTCTAGGTCGCGCTTTACGGCGGCGCGCAGTCGGTCGGTGTCGTAGAGGTCTGCATCCGCACGATGCGATGTGCCGGCAAGCACGTCCTCGAAGACCGCGTCGTCGTCCGCCGAGAGCTCCCTCAGGAAAGCGGTGGTGACGACGTGGCCTTCGGCAAGGGCGTTCAGGAAGTGTGCGTGTTCGCGCGCCATCTTGTCGGTCGTCTTGCCGAACGCGCGGGCCGAAGACTCGAACCGCTTCAGGAGCCCGGACCGAAGCAGGCCAGCCGCGGCGTCGGCATGCGCCGTCTCGTCGTCCTCCGGACAGAGAAGGAATGCCGCGGGCCGGTACCGTGCGAATGTGAGGCCGTTGGTGCTGTCCGGGTCTAGGGCCCCTTCGAGGCGGTCGAAAAACCCGGGCCGGAGGTGGTCCAGGTCGTAGCGCACCGTGATCGCCGACGGTTTCGGGAAGACGATGGGGACGGGATTGCCGTCCGGGCCGCTGATGGTGTCGCCCGCGTAGTGCTTCTTGACGAACTGGCGCGTGCGCTTGACCGTGGTGGCGTCGATCACGGGGAACAAGACGTCGGGGCTTAGGTTCGACGGATCTTCGCGCATTGCATTGTGAAAGCGTTCGCGGATCGAGAGGATGCCGCGATCGGCGAAGCTGGCATCCTGGCGAACGAAGAAGCGCACGAGGTGGTAGAGGTCCCAGAGCGAGTTGTTCACCGGCGTAGCGGTCAGCAGCAGCACGTCGCGGCGCCGTCCGTAGAGCAGCCGTCGAAGGGCCGCAGCTCGCGTCGGGGCGTCGGGGTTGCGGTAGTTGTGCGCCTCGTCCACGACCACGAGCTGGTACTCGTCGAGGTCCCGTTGCAGGTGCTCGCTGTTCGCATTGGGCCTCTGGCGATCCCGAAGCTGGTGGTCGGCAGCGAGCTGTTCGAATGAGAGGCACTCGACGTAGAGTTGAAAACGGGCGAGAAACTTGCGCCACACGGCATCGCGGACGGCGGCCGGACAGATCAGGAGGGCTCGCTGGCGGCGCTCGCGGTACATCTGGACGATCTCGCCGGCGATGAACGACTTGCCGAGGCCGACCTCGTCCGCAACGATGGCGCCGCCCGTGTCGCGGATCAGGCGAAGCGCGCGAGCGACGCCATGCTTCTGGAAGCTGGTCAAGGGAAGGTTGTCATCCTCACGGGCCTCCTCTTCGACCTCGTCCCCGTAGAGCTGCCAGAGCACCCTGAGGAATATCTCCCAAGGCGTACGAGGTCGGAACGGGTCCTCGAAGATCTCGGCAAGTTCGTACGGTTCCGCGTCTGCCTAGAGGTCGTCGAACCACCTGATGGATCTCTGGACGACGGGGCCGTCATAACGTCCGAGGTTGAGTTCCAGGTTGGTGGTCAGGCCCGCAACGGTGAGGTTGGACGACCCCGCGATGGTGCCCGCGCCGCCGCCATCGCCGTTTTCGGGGTTGCCGAGGATGTACGCCTTGGCGTGCAGGAACGCGCGCTCATAACGCCGTATTTCGACGTTTCCGGCGTTCAGCGCGTTGGCGAGCTTGCGGAGGGCGGCCCGGCTGGTGCGCGTGAAGGGCATCGAGGCACTTTCGCCGGCGAGTCCTGCATCGACTCGTCGCAGGCTGACGGCCATACGCCGCCGTTCGAATGCCTCGGCCGCTTCGCCGAGTTGCTTCGTGGCGGGCGGACGGTCGGCGCTCAGGTCGACTCCTAGCATGAGGCGGACGCTCGGGATGGCGGAGAGCCGGTCGGCGATGCGAGCGAATCCGGCAGGACTGAAGAAACCGGTGGCGATCCGCACTTCGGCGGGCGGATCGACGGCGTCCCCAAGCGACTGCGCAAGCGCCTTCTCAAGCGTGTTGTCGCGCAGGTTGTCGATGAAGGCGGGCTGTTCCATCAGCGCGCGCCTGTGGCCGTCCGGTAGTGGTGAAGGACGGCGTCCAATCTGCTGTCGTAGTCCCAGCCGGGGTGGAAGGTCTCGAAGATGTGGACGAGTTGGTGCTCGTTGAGGCCGTATAGGTGAGCGACCACGGCGTCAAGTTCGTGGATCATGTCGTCTTTATCGGCTGGTGCGAGAGGACCGCAGTCGACGCCTACCTTTTGCGCCCATGTATCGAAGCGTTCGTCCGGGCAGGCCAGGCGACCGGCGAGCTGTACGACGCGTTGCCAGCGCGGATCGTCTCGGTGCGGTCGTGGTACTGGGAACGGATTGAGTATGAAGTACTTGAGATGGTTCTCCACGAAGCGCCTCGCGTACCAGTCGAGTGGAATGGAACAAAGAACACCGAGCAAGAATGCTCGGTCACTCTCGTCGCCGCGGGGCCAAAGGAAATAGGGTGCCGTGTCCGCGACGAAAATGCTCGGTGGTAGGAGACATGCGATGACGGTTCGGGTGTCCGTGGTTCTCGCCACGTCGCGGAACGCCACTCGCGGGGCGAAGCAGGGAAGCGTTGCTCGGTCCCGGAGGTGGTCAACGGGAAACTCATGGTGTTGGCTGCGGATGTTCTTCGAGCCGCGCAAGCGCTTCTGTTGCAGCCAGTCCATGGCGGGTTCGGGGTCGGCCCACGCATAGTAAATGCCGGTGTCGGGATTCCCGATCTCGAACGATTCGCCCTTGTATACGGGCCAGAAGCCGGCCGGGCGGTCTTCGGCTTCGAGAGTCATGAGGTGTTTCTGTCCGAGGGAGTGGAACTCGGCGTCTGGACGCGCGCGCCAATGTCGGCCGGTTGGTCGAAGTCCATCAGTGACTTCTGCATGGCCGAGTCCATTTCGCGGTCGGGACGGGCGCGCCAATCGGGGGGGGGGGGGGGGGGGGGGGGGGGGGGGGGGGGGGGGGGGGGGGGG
>VXSY01000121.1 GCA_009837725.1 Gammaproteobacteria bacterium
GAATCCCAGGCGGCACATCCTCGCTTTCTCCGACGTTGTTGCACCAGCCAACGTCCAGCTCGAAGGGTTACGTATTTCTGGGATGCCACACTAGCAGTCTGTCGGACTTGGCGGCGATGTACCCGGCTGCCGGACAGGGCGACGCATGCGTCGCCGCTACAGGAAGGTGTCGGTCACGTCCCGGGCCGTAGGGGCGACCATGCGGCGCCCCTGCAGGAACGTGTCGGTCATGTCCGGGGCCGTAGGGGCGACGCAGCGTCGCCCTTCTTCGGGTGGCCTTCCTCATGCGCTAGCGCGTCAGCTCCAGCGCCATGATTTCCACGTCGGCGGCGGCGCCGTAGAGACGCGCGGCGTTCATCGTGGGAGCGACCTCGCTTGGCACGAGTTCTGGCCAGAGGTCGTCTAGTTCCGCAAGGCGTGCTTGGATGGCCGAGAACACCGGGGCGTATTCACCTGATTCGGCGAGCTTAGCGGCCCAATCCTTGGCGGTTTGCGTGAATCCCCAGGCGTCTTGGTATTCGTGTGCGTTGGCGACCTCGCCGTCCGTGACGCCGACGCCATACTCCCAGGCGGCGACGCGCAGGAGGCCGAGGATCACGTTCGCAGCCTTGACGGGGTTCACTACGGCTGCCGATTCCGCATCCGAGATCGCCTCGCGCACCGCATCGTGCGCTGCGCTCGCATCACGGAGATCCCCGGCCTCGAAGGCTGTGGCCAGTTCGCTCAGGGCAGGTGCGAAACCGGGCTTGCCGCGAGCCTCGAACGCGCCTTCGAGATCGGCATAGAGCTCGTCGGATGGGTGCTTGGAATGCGTTGCGGCGGCGGCATCGGCACCGGTTTCCAGCAATGCATATCCCACCCGCAGATGGCCTCGGATGAGGCCAAGCTGGACGAGATACGCGGTGTCGTCCGTCGCAAGAGGAGCTGGGGCTTCGCCGTCTCCCACGAGGGCCCGCTCGCCCGGACAGGCAGCCAGCAGAAACAGCGCCCCCAACGACGCGATGGACTTCATTTCCACCCTGCCCTGTCGAAGGCCATGACCGCGGCTGCTTGATTGGCACCGAGCACGTTTGCGTCCACCTCGTCCTCCCGGAACTCGCCAAGTGTAGCGATCGGCCCGCTCGCAGTGCCATGCACGGGGTACTCGTTGTTGCCCTCCGCGAACAGGCGCTGCGCGAAATCGCTCGTGAGGTATTCGAGGAACATCACGGCGTTGCTGCGGTTCGGCGCATGGCGAGTGATCCCGGCGCCGCTGATGTTCACATGCGCGCCACGGCTCTTCTGATTCGGGAACAAGACGCCGATGGCCTCCACCACGGCGCGCTCCTCCGCATCTTCGGAACCCAGGAACCGGCCGATGTAGTAGGTGTTGGCGACGCTGACGCCACATTCGCCCGACGCCACGGCGCGAATCTGGGCGCGGTCGTTGCCTTGCGGGGCGCGGGCGAAGTTGGCGACCACGCCGCCGGCCCATCGCTGGGCGGCCTCGGCACCCTGGTGCTCGATGAGCGCGGCGAGCAACGATAGGTTGTAGATGTTGCCGGACGATCGCATGCACACCTGCCCCTTGAGGCTTTCGTCCGACAGATCTTCGTAGGCGTCGATGCCTTCCGGCAGGCCGGCTTCCTTGTTGTACACGATCACCCGCGCCCGCTTGGAGAGGCCAAACCAGTGCCCTTCGGGGTGTCGAAGATGGGCGGGAATGCGCGCTTCGAGCACGTCGGACTGCACGGGCTGGAAGATGCCAGCTTCGTCCGCCCGCCAGAGCCGCCCCGCATCCACCGTGATCAGCATGTCCGCCGGGCTGAACTCGCCTTCGTTGACGATGCGCTCGATCAGGCCGTCGCTCGAACCCTCGATGAGGTTCACGACCACTCCCGTCTCTTCCGTGAAGCGGTCGTATAGGGCGAGATCGGTGTCGTAGTGGCGAGCGGAATAGACGTTGACGACCCCCTCTGCGGCGGCGTGGGACGCAAGCAGAAGGAGAGAAAGGAAGGTGAAGGCAGGTCGCATGTGTCTTGCTCGCAAATGAGAATGATTAGCAATTGTAAACAAAGGTACCGGCAGGATGGAACGTCGCCGACACCCGATCGCCGACGGCCAGGTCGCCGAGCGAAGGGAGTTTAGCGCGAAGCACTTCGTCGCCGGCTGGCACCAAGACGAGGCAGCCATCGCCCAGGAATCGCACATCGTCGATGGTTGCCGCGAATGTTGCATCGGCGGCTGCCCGGGCAAGCGACACGGCGTCGGGGCGGACGATGACCTCGACGGTGCCGTCGTGCACCGGGCCGGTCGGCTCGATGGTGCCGAAGCGCGTGCGGACGATGCCACCCTGGACCTCGCCGGTGAGGCGTTGCGCGTTGCCGAACAGGGCCGCCACGACGCTACCGGCCGGCTGCTGCCAAACTTGCGCCGGCGTGCCTACCTGCACGATCTCCCCCGCCACCATCATGGCGATCCTGTCGGCGAGTTCGAGCGCCTCCTCCGGATCATGCGTGACCACGACGGCAATGCTGCCGGCATCCCTGAGCGCCCGCCGCGTGTCTTCCCGCAAGCGTCGCCGCAGGGTGGCATCGACGTTGGCGAACGGCTCGTCCAGGAGCATGGCGCGAGGCTTCGGCGCCAGTGCCCGCGCCAGCGCCACACGTTGCTGCTGGCCGCCGGAGAGCGTGTGCGGGTACCGATCCTCAAGACCGTCGAGACCCACCGCGGCAAGCTGCTCTTCCACTACAGCACGGACGTTCTCCCGATCGGCGGCCTTACGCCCCCGCGCCAAGCCAAACGCGACGTTCTGGGCCACCGTTCGATGGGGAAACAGCACATGGTCCTGGAAGACGAGACCCACGGGCCGGCTCTCCGGGGCATCGTCCACGCCACCACCAGCCATCGTCCGCCCATCGAGGAGTATCTCCCCTTGCTGCAGCCGCTCCAGCCCAGCCGCTAGCCGCAACAACGTGCTCTTGCCGCTGCCAGACGGCCCGAGGAGGCACGTGATCGCCCCGGGCTCCGCCGTGAGATCCACATCGCGCAATACGGCCTGCGTGTCGTAGGCATGGCTGACGCCACGAAACTCAAGGCTCAACGGCAGCCTGCTTCAGGAAGTGGCATAGGCGCTACCGTAGCACGTCAGCCACGCCGCCACTCCTTGCGAATGCGGCGCACCGGGGGTAAAGTCTCGCTTGTGCCGACTGTGCGCTTGCCCAGCCACTCAGGGAGACTCTTGCCGTGCCCATCATGCTCTTTCTCCTCGCCAACCTAGCGGTCATGTTGGTGGCGGGGGTGGTGTTCTCGCTGCTTGGATTCGAGGGGATCCTGGCGTCCAATGGCGTGGACCTCGATCTTCAGGCGCTGCTCGTCTGGTGTGCGCTGCTCGGGTTCGGTGGCTCGTTCATCTCGCTCGCCATGTCGAAGTGGCTGGCGAAGCGTTCCACCGGAGCGGAAGTGATCGAAACGCCGCGCAGCGCGGACGAGCGCTGGCTGGTGGACACGGTGGCGCGGCAGGCGAAGGCAGCGGGCATCGGCATGCCAGAGGTGGCGATCTTTCCCTCACCACAGCCCAATGCCTTTGCCACCGGAGCTTCCAAGAACAAATCGCTGGTGGCGGTGAGTGCAGGCCTGCTGCAACACATGCGACGGAACGAAGTAGAGGCGGTGCTGGCGCACGAGGTGGGGCACGTGGCCAACGGCGACATGATGACGTTGACGCTGATTCAGGGGGTGGTGAACACCTTCGTGCTGTTCCTGTCGCGCATCATCGGCTTCGTGGTGGACCGGGTGGTGCTGCGCAACGAGCGCGGGCTGGGCATCGGCTACTTCATCTCCTCCATCATCGCGCAGATCGTCCTCGGCATCCTCGCCAGCGCCATCGTCATGTGGTTCTCGCGCAAGCGCGAGTTCCGCGCGGATGCCGCCGGAGCGGAACTTGCGGGCCGCGCCAACATGATCGCGGCGCTCGAAAAGCTGAAGGCGTCGAGCCAGATGGAGGACACGATGCCGGAGTCGATGGCGGCGTTCGGCATCTCGGCGGGCGCGCGCAGCGGCCTCAGGGCACTCTTCTCCTCGCACCCGCCGCTCGACGACCGGATTGCGGCGTTGCGTGCGGGGGGTTGATATCCCTGGAGTTTTCCACCTCATCAAGGACAACGAGTCGCGCCTGAACTACGCCCTCCCTCCAGAGGGATTGGGGTGAGGGCCCACCTTTGGCGCGTCGGTGGACTTGTCGCTGCCGGCATCGTCGCGTTGCCCGTGTTCACCGTGCTCGGTTCGCTGTTCTTCCGGTCGGGCGAGACGTGGGCGCATCTGCGTGCCACCGTGCTGCCGGACTACCTCGCCAACACCGTCCTCCTCATGCTTGGCGTTGGACTTCTCGCCGGGGTGATTGGCGTCGGCACCGCGTGGATGGTGGCGACAAAGGAGTTCCCCGGGCGGCGCTGGCTCACCTGGGCGCTGGCCTTGCCGTTGGCAGCACCGGCGTATGTGATCGCCTACGTCTATACGGACTTGCTCGAATACGCTGGCCCGGTTCAATCCGCGCTGCGCGAAATCACCAGCTGGGAGGCTGGCGACTACTCCTTTCCCCCGGTGCGCTCCCTGGGCGGTGCCACGGTCATGCTCGCGCTGGTGCTGTATCCCTATGTCTATCTTCTCGCCCGCACCGCCTTCGCGACCCAGGCAGCGGCAATGTTCGAGGCGGCACGAGTGCTGGGGGCTTCGCCACGCCGAGCCTTCTACAGCATCGCCCTGCCGGCGGCGCGGCCGGCGATCGCCGGGGGATTGGCGCTGGTGCTGATGGAGACCGTTGCCGATTACGGCGTGGTGGACTACTTCGGAGTCGCCACCTTCACCACCGGCATCTTCCGCACCTGGTTTGCTCTCGGCGACCGCGACGCCGCGATGCAACTTGCCGGGCTTTTGTTCCTGCTGGTGGCTGTGCTGGTGGTGGCGGAGCATTACGGGCGCCGGGGGCGGTTCGACAATCCCGTCTCTCGCAGTGCGCCGCCGCCACCCGAAGAGCTCAAGGGCCATCGCGCGTTGTTGGCAGCGGCCCTCTGCCTCGCTCCCGTCGTGCTCGGCTTCGCCGTGCCGTTCGCTGTGCTGGCGCATTACGCCTTCACGGTGGGCGATCCGCTCCTGGGCCGTAGCTTCGCCGATTTCGTGCAGGCGAGCTTCGGCGTCGCCGGTGCGACGGCGGTGCTCGCTGCCGGTCTCGCCCTGTGGCTAGTGTCCGCACAGCGAGCGAGTTCCGGCCCGGTGACGCGATTCAGCGTGCGCATGGCCACGCTCGGCTATGCGCTCCCAGGCGCGATGCTGGCGGTGGGGCTGCTCGTGCCGCTAACCGCGTTCGACAAGACCGTGGCAGGCTTTCTCGCCCGCAACTTCGACCTGCAAGTGGGCCTCTTGCTCACCGGCAGCGCGGCGGCTTTGATTTTCGCGTATCTGGCGCGCTTCCTGACGGTCGCCTACAACTCCTGCCACGCCGGCATGGAGCGAGTGCATCAGAATCTCGATGCCGTGGCGCGGAGCCTAGGCGCCACCCCAGGGCGGGTGCTGCGGGAAATCCACACCCCGCTGATGCGCGGCGCGGTGGCAACGGCGTTGCTGCTGGTGTTCATCGACGTGCTGAAGGAACTCCCCGCTACCCTCATCCTGCGCCCGTTCAACTTCGAGACGCTGGCGACCCGGGTGTATCGGCTGGCATCCGACGAACGGCTGGCCGAAGCGTCCACGGCAGCACTCGCCATCGTCGCGATGGGCACGCTGCCAGCGCTACTGTTGGTGCGAGGAACGGCGCCGTCGGCGAGGCCACGCCCGTCCCCCTAGACGGCCCGCTGACGGCGACAGGCTCGGAGGGAAGGCCACGAGGTGCGCCTATAATGACCGCCAACCATGCCGCTTCCCCGCCCCAGCACGATCCGTTCGGTCCTCGAAGGCCCCTTCGTGGACGGGGACGAAGTCACCGTCGCTGGCTGGCTCAAGTCGCGGCGCACGTCCCGCGGCGGGTTTTCCTTCCTTGCCTTGAACGACGGCTCCTGCTTTGCCGATCTGCAAGTTGTGGCAGATGAATCGCTGGCGAACTACGCCAACATCGTCGAACTCGGCGCTGGCTGCGCCGTTTCCGTGAAGGGAAAGCTCGTCGCCTCGCAAGGGCGAGGGCAGGACCGGGAACTGCAAGCGAGTGACGTCGCCGTCGTCGGCACGGTGGAAGACCCGGAGACCTATCCCGTCGCCAAGAAGCGCCACACCTTCGAATACCTGCGCGGCGTCGCCCATCTGCGCCCGCGCACCAACACCTTCGGCGCCATTGCCCGGGTGCGCAACACCATCACCCAGGCCGTGCATCGCTACTTTGCCGCCAACGATTTCGTGTGGGTGAACACCCCCATCATCACCGCCAGCGACTGCGAAGGCGCCGGCGAACTCTTTCGCGTCAGCGCCCTGGATTTCGCCAACATGCCCGCCGGCGGCTTCGACGACGACTTCTTCGGCCGCGAGACGTTCCTCACCGTCTCCGGCCAACTCAACCTCGAGTCCTATTGCCTGGCCCTCACCAAGGTCTATACCTTCGGCCCCACCTTCCGCGCCGAAAACTCGAACACCAGCCGCCACTTGGCGGAGTTTTGGATGATCGAGCCGGAGATCGCCTTCGCGGACTTAAGCGGCCTCGCCGACCTCGCCGAAGATTTCCTCAAAGCCGTTCTCGGCGACGTTTTGAACGAACGCGAAGACGACATGGCGTTCTTCGCCCAGCGCATCGACCGAACCGTGATCGACCGCCTGCGACACGTCATCGACACGCCCTTCGAGCGCATGGACTACGGCGACGCCATCGCCATCCTCGAACGCTCCGGCGAAGATTTCGAGTTTCCGGTGGCTTGGGGCCGAGACCTTCAATCCGAACACGAACGCCATCTCACGGCGCACGTGGGCGGCCCGGTAGTGGTCGTCAACTATCCGAAGGAAATCAAAGCCTTCTACATGCGCGCCAACGACGACGACAAGACCGTCGCGGCCATGGACGTGCTCGTTCCCGGCGTCGGCGAAATCATCGGCGGCAGTCAGCGCGAGGAGCGTCTCGGCGCCTTGGAGAGCCGCATGGACCCCGCCATGCGCGAAGAACTCGCGTGGTATCTGGACCTCCGTCGCTACGGCACAGCTCCCCACGCCGGCTTTGGCCTCGGCCTCGAACGACTCGTCCTCTACGCCACCGGCATGGAGAACATCCGCGACGCCATCCCCTTCCCGCGCACGCCGAAACATGCCGCGTTTTGACGCCCCACCACGTCGTGCCTTCTGGCGGGATGGCGTCTGATGTTTCGGTCACTCGCACGCCTAAAGCCCTATGCCGGCCGCTACCGGGGTCGGGTTACCTTCGGCATCTCGCTGTTCCTGATCGCCCGCGTATTCGAAGGTTCCATACCGTTCATCCTGAGCATCGGCATCGATTCCATCACCAGCGGGGAAGGCAAGATTCTGCTGCCCGTGGCGGGTATCGTGGTGGCCGTATCGCTGCGCTTCGTTACCGTGAGCTGGGCGCGCATCGCCGTGCGCCGCTCCGCTTACCTCCTCGCGTGCGACTTGAGGCGCGACCTCTACGAGCACCTTCAGGTCATGGGGCCGAGGTTCTTCGGCCAATACTCCATCGGCGACATGATGACTCGCGCCATCGCCGACATCTCCCTCATCCAACGGCTCATCTCCCACGGCACCACCTTGCTCGTCATCATGGTGTTCGCGACCGTAGTGGGCTTCGCCTACATGCTCTATATCTCGCCGATGCTGACGCTCCTGATCCTGCCACCGCTGCCGTTCGTGTTCATGTACACCCTTCGCGCCTCGCGGCAGATGGGGCTCGCTTCCCGGCAGGTGCAAGACCGCCTCTCGGACCTCGGCGCCCACGTGCAGGAGAACCTCTCCGGCATCCGCACCATTCAGGCCATGGTGCAGGAGGACATCGAAATCCGCCGCTTCGAGCGCACCAACCAAGGCTATGCAGACGCCTTCTATCGCCACGCCCGCATCACGTCGCTCATGAGCGCGGTGATGCCGTCCATGGCGGCGCTTTGCTCCGTCACCATTCTCGGCATCGGCGGCATCATGGTGCTGAACGGCGACATGAGCGTCGGCCAGTTCACCGCCTTCTTCCTCTACGTCAACATGGTGGTGCAGCCGTTCCGCGTCGCCGGGATGGTGGTCAACATGTTCCAGCGCGCGGCGGTGGCGTCGGACCGCCTGTTCGAGGTGTTCGACCGCCCGCCCGAGATTCCCGACGCGCCGCAGGAAGGCATCCCGGCGCACATTCGCGGCGACCTCGAGATTCGCGGTCTATCCTTCACCTACGATAAGGCCACGACTCCGGCCCTCGCCGACATTTCCCTCGCCATCGCTCGCGGCGAATCCATCTCGGTCATGGGACGGGTGGGTTCCGGCAAATCCACGCTGCTCAAGCAACTCGTGCGCATCCATGACCCCGAACCCGGAACGGTGTTCATCGACGGCCGCGACGTGCGCGACTACCCCTTGGCCCAGCTTCGCGCTCAGGTGGCACTTGTGCCCCAGGACCCGTTCCTGTTCGGCGAGCCTTTGCGTGACAACCTCACCTACGACGATCCCTCGCGAAGGCTCGACCGCATTTGGATGGCCGCCGAGTCCGCCGACCTCAAGGACACCATCGAGTCCATGCCGGAACAGATGGAAACCGTGGTCGGCGAGCGCGGCATCACGCTCTCTGGTGGCCAGAAGCAACGTGCAACGTTGGCGCGCGGCCTGATCCGCCATTCGCCGGTTCTGGTCCTCGACGACTGTTTCTCGTCTGTAGACACCGAAACCGAGGAGCACATCCTCGCCGAGCTCAAGCGCCTGCGCAGCGGCCAAACCACCATCATCGTCTCGCACCGCGTCTCCACCGCCCGCCACTCCGACCGCATCGTCGTGCTGGACGAAGGCCGCATCCTCGAGGTGGGCACCCACAAGGAGCTCCTCGAAGCCGGCGGTTTCTACGCCGAACTCGAGCGCATCCAGCGCGAAGGCGCCGACGAGGCCGACTTCGAGGCCGCGGCCGCGACTGCCGCCGGGGCGGGGGGCTAGACGATGGCGGAGCCCATCATGGATTCGGCTCGCGCCGCCAAGGCGGGAAGGGCCGGACAAACCCAAGCGGACAAGCTGAAAAACTACCGCCGCGACTATTCCATGTTCGATGCCGACCTCTCCGGCAACGTGCTCAACTTCCGGCTCCTGGGCCGGCTCCTGAAATGGCTCGTGCCCTACCGCGTGCAGTTCGTTCAAAGCGCCATGCTGGTGCTCGTCACCTCGACGCTGGCGGTGCTGCTGCCCATCATCATTTCCATCGTCGTCATCGACCACATCGTCCGTGGCGACGTGCCAGAGACGGCGATGGACCTCGGCATGATCGACCTGACGGAGTGGTTCATCGGCACCACCGGGCTGCCGCCGCTCGGCGCAGCGTGCGTGCTCTATGCACTCGTGCAGCTCCTCTGGGCCATCACCGGGCACTACCACCGCATGACGTTGGTGACGGCGGTCATCAACGGCTTAAGAGACCTGCGCCGCGACCTCTTCGCCCATCTCGAGACCCGTCCGTCGCAGTTCTACGACCGTGTGGCGGTGGGCCGCGTGATGACCCGCGTCACCAACGATGTCGAAGCGCTCTACGAACTCCTGCGCGGCATGGGCAGCCTGATCGGCGAACTGGTGCCGTTCTTCGTGGCGCTCGTGGTGATGCTCGCCATCTCGCCGCCCATGACCGGCATCCTGCTCCTCGCCCTACCGCTCATGGCCGTGGCCACGCACTACTTCCGCGCCGCCACCCGGGTGCTGTTCCGGCAGACGCGGCAGACCGTCTCGGCCATGAACCAGAACCTGCAAGAGAACCTCTCGGGCTTGCAAGTGGTGCAGATTTCCCAGCGCGAGAGCTACAACCACGACCGCTACATGAAGATCAATCGGCGCAATCTCGAGCTCGAGACCAAGTCGATGAAGCTATCGACGCTCTACACCGCCTTCACCGACTCCATGGCGAGCGTGGCAATGGGCGCCATCCTCTGGTACGGCGGCGGCGAGGTGATCCAAGGCCACATGCGCCTCGGGGAGATGATCCTCTTCACCCACTTCATCAACATGCTGTTCCATCCGGTGGTGATCCTGGGCGAGCAGCTCAACATCCTGTTCCGCGCCATGGCGAGCGGCGAACGCATCTTCCAGGCGCTCGACTGGGACGAGAAGATCCACGAACCGGCGCGGCCGGTGACGTTGCCGCCACGGCTCGAGGGCCAAGTGGAGTTCCGCCATCTCGACTTCCGCTACGACTTCGACGTGCCGGTGCTGCGCGACGTCTCGTTCACCATCGAGCCGGGCGAGAAACTCGCCATCGTCGGGCCCACCGGCTCAGGCAAGAGCACGCTCATCAAGCTGCTCGGCCGCTTCTACGACTTCGACGACAACCAGATCTACCTCGACGGCATCGACCTCAACCATATCCACACCCGCGACCTGCGCCGCCGCATCGGCGTCGTGCTGCAGGACTTCCACATCTTCTCGGGCACCATCTTCGACAACATTGCGCTTGGCAACGAAAACGTCGATCGCGTGCGCGCCGTGGAGGCGGCGCGCACCGTGAACGCCCACGGCTTCATCAGCGCCCTGCCCGACGGCTACGACACGGAACTCTCGGAGCGCGGCCAGAACCTCTCCCAAGGCCAACGGCAGCTCCTGGCCTTTGCCCGCGTGCTGGCAGCGGACCCGGAAATCCTCATCCTCGACGAGGCCACCGCCAGCATCGATACGGAAACGGAACTCCTGATCCAGGACGCCCTGCGCAAGCTCACTGCCGGCCGCACTTCCATCCTCATCGCCCACCGCCTGCAAACCATCCAGGAAGCCGACCGCGTGCTGGTGCTGCAAGACGGCGCCGTCGCCGAAATCGGCACCCACGACGAACTCTTGGCCCGCGAGGGCCTCTACTACACACTCCACTCATTGCAGTTTCAGGAGACGGCCTAGTGCGCGACACGGCCCTCGCGGCAAGGCCACCGAGAGCGAGAGCCTTGGGGGGGAGGGCATCTTGCCCTCCCCCCCAAGGCCCAACGCTTCTCAGCGGACGATCAAAGTGAGCGCCGCAAGCCCAGCAAGTGGGGCGAAGTACCAAACTCCCCAAGGCACAACCGCCATCAAGGACGGCATCAAGCTCGTTGAGCTCGACACGCCCAAGCCAAGGCTCCGCAAGCCCGACTGGCTCCGAGTCCGAATCGGCGGCGACGCCGGCTACAAGCGGGTCCAGCGCGTGGTGCGCGAACACGCCCTCGCCACCGTCTGCGAAGAATCCCACTGCCCCAATATCGGCGAATGCTGGAGCCACGGCACCGCCACGCTCATGCTGATGGGTGCCGTCTGCACCCGCGCCTGCCGCTTCTGCGCCGTGGACACGGGCAACCCCCGCGGCTGGCTCGACCCGGACGAACCCGCCCACGCGGCCGAGTCGGTCGCTCTGATGAATCTCGGCTACGTCGTCCTCACGTCGGTGGACCGAGACGACCTCGCGGACGGTGGCGCCGAACACTATGCCCGCTGCATCCGCGCCATCCGCAAGCGTTGCCCGGAAACCACGATCGAAGCCCTCACGCCAGACTTCGCCGGCAACGAGGAAGCCGTCGCAACCCTCGTCGACTCCGGCGTCGACGTCTTCGCCCAGAACCTCGAAACCGTCCGCCGTTTGACGCACAAAGTGCGCGACCCCCGTGCCGGCTACGACCAAACCCTGAACGTCCTCGACTTCGCCAAGCGCTACTGCGGCATCGTCACCAAAACCGGCCTGATGCTTGGCCTCGGCGAATCCGACGACGAAATCCGTGAATGCCTAACGGATATCCGCGCCCGAGACGTGGACCTCCTAACCCTGGGCCAGTACCTCCAACCCACCCCCAACCACCTGCCAGTGGTACGCTGGGTCCACCCCGACCAATTCGCCCGCTACCGCGAAAGGGCCTTGGCGGAAGGCTTCCGCGAGGTGGCCTCCGGCCCACTGGTGCGTTCGAGCTATCGGGCCGACCAACTAGCACGCAATTTCGTAGCGCCATGATCAGCGGGAGCATGAAGCCGGCAGACGCAAGGCTGCTCGCACGCCAGTGTCTGTCGGCGCAGCCGTACAGGCGCCTCGCGGCCTGACGAACCGACAGCAGAGCGCGCTACACCATGGATCGCCTCATCGACGACGCGATGCGTCCCCTCGCCGACGCCGCATCCGCGTTCGTTTTCTACAGCGTGCCGCTGTTCGGCGCCGACGTTCCCCTGATCGTCCTCTGGCTCGTTGCCGGCGGCGTGTTCTTCACCGGCTATCTGCGATTCGTCAACGTGCGCGGCTTCGTGCATGCGATCCGGGTGGCTGCGGGGCGCTACCGAACCGCCGACGACGCCGGTGATGTATCGCAGTTTCAAGCACTTACGACCGCCGTATCCGGCACCGTGGGCATCGGCAACATCGCCGGAGTGGCCGTCGCCATATCCATCGGCGGCCCAGGTGCCACCTTTTGGCTGATCGTCTCGGGCCTCCTTGGCATGTCCACCAAGTTTGCCGAATGCACCCTTGGCGTGCTCTATCGGCGCACGAATGCGGACGGTTCGGTGTCGGGCGGGCCCATGCACTACCTGGAACGGGGACTGGCGGATCGCGGCTTGCGTCGACTCGGCAGGGGCCTCGGCGCCTTCTACGCGGCAAGCATGGTGGTCGGTTGCCTCGGCATCGGCAGCATGTTCCAGTCCAACCAAGCGACGGCCATCGTCGTGGACGTGACCGGCAGCGAGCTGCTGGCGGAGAACGCATGGCTCGTGGGAACGGCGCTGGCACTCTTCGTGGGCCTCGTCATCGTCGGCGGCATCCGCTCCATCGCCAACACCACGGCCCGTCTCGTGCCGGCAATGGCGCTCCTCTACGTCGTCTCGGCCCTCGTCATCATCGGCCTGAATGCGGAGCGCGTGCCCGGCGCCTTCGTCGCGATCTGGAACGGCGCGTTCGCGCCGCAAGGAGTCGCCGGCGGCCTGCTCGGCGTGATGGTCATCGGCTTTCGTCGCGCCGTGTTCTCGAACGAAGCCGGCCTCGGCAGCGCCGCCATCGCCCACGCCGCAGCACGCACCGCCAAGCCCGTGAGCGAAGGATTCGTCGGCCTGCTTGAACCCTTCATCGACACCGTGGTGATCTGCACCATGACCGCCCTCGTCATCATCACCACCATCTACGACCCAATCCTCGCGAACCAGGACGTCAGCGGCGTGGAACTGACGGCCCGCGCCTTCGCCTCGACGCTTCCCTTCTCCTCGGTGCCTCTTGCCATCGCCGCGGTGCTGTTCGCGTTCTCGACGATGATCGCCTGGGCCTACTACGGACTGAAGGCATTCACCTACCTCGCCGGCGAAGGACGCATCCGCGACCTCGGCTTCAAGGCGTTCTACTGCCTGTCCGTGGTGGTTGGCTCCAGCATCACCCTTGGTGCCCTGGTGGACCTCTCCGATGCACTGATCTTCATCGTCGCCATCCCCAACCTCATGGGCCTCTACCTCATGGCACCGGTGGTGAAACGGGAACTGGAACGCTATCGGCCAGAGCTGACGCAATCAAAGGGATCGTGACGCGAGCAGGGCACGTACCGTGGCGAATGCGAGGTAGCCATCGGCTGGTGGCGGAGCGTTGCACTTCGTGCTTTGTGGCAAAGTTGATTCGGAGGGACTAGCTACAAGGAGGGTTCGGATGGCGGGGACGACGTTGGCGACGCCCGAAGAGGCGTATTTCGAGTTCTTTCGGGCGGACAGTGCGAAGGAAGCTGAGGCGTGGGCGGCGGTGATGAGCTATCCGCACGTGCGGGTGTCGGCGGCGGGGCGGGTGGACTACTACGCGACGGCCGAGGACTATGCGTCGCGGGCTTCGTGGGAGGCGCGAGAGGCCACCGGTTGGGTGCGGTCGCGGGGGATTGACCCGGTGCGGTTGCAGGAGTCCGCGGACAAGGTGCACCTGGCCGGGGGGTGGACTCGGTTCAATGCCGACGACGAGCCGATTCTCCGCAATCGGGTGACCTACATCCTCACGCGCATCGACGATTCGTGGGGCATTCAGGCGCGGTTCGGCACCGACTCTTTCGCGGAAGCCGAGGAATCCGATGTATCCGGCGCGGTGGGTGTGGTGGAGCGGCATCTGCAGGATTTCGTGAAGGGTGACTTGGACTCGGTCGTGGGCGCGTTCGGCTTCCCGCTGGTGGATGTGGGCGTCGGGCGAGTGGTGCGCCACGCGGACGCCGCGACGGTGCGTTCCGCGCTTGCGGCCGCGCCATCGCCCCGGGTGATTGAGGAAGTCGGCGCTGCACAGACGCGGCGCGACGGCGTGGTGGTCGCGGCGCGGTGGTTGGCCGAGGACGAAATGCGCACTTCGGCCGTGTTCCTCGTGGCGCGGCAGGGGGACCGGTGGCACATCGTGGGCTTCTCCGGAATGCGCGACTAAGGCGCCGCGTCCGAGCCCCTCTTTCGTGCCGCCGGCGTCAAGTGGCTTGGCCGTAGCCGCTTCCCCGGAACTGCTTGAAGAACTCCTCCCATTGGGCGGCCGTCAGGTGCGCCGGCTCTCCGAGCTGCCGGGCCAGGAGGTACTGGCGGCACAGGATCTCCAGTCGGTGTGCGTGTTCCACGGCTTCTTGGAGGCTCTGGCCCCGGGCGATCATGCCGTGGTTGGCGAGGAGGCAAGCGGCCCGGTGGGTTAGCGCGGCGGCTGCATCGTCCGCCAGTCGCGTCGTGCCGAACGTCGAATAGGGGACGCAAGGAACGTCGTCGCCGCCGAAGGTTCCGACCAGATAGTGGAAGCCCGGCAAGGCCCTCCCGTGGCTCGCGAGCGCCACGCAATGGTCCGAGTGCGTGTGAACCACCGCCTGGGCCGCGGGGTGGCGGCTGTAGATGGCTGCGTGCATGCGCCACTCGGACGAAGGCTTGAGGCGGCCTTGCCAATCGCCGCGTAGCGACACTTCCACGACGTTGTCTGCGGCGATGCTGTCCGCCGTTGCGCCCGAGGCCGAGATCAACATCCTCTCGCCGAAGCGCACACTCAGATTGCCGGACGACAATTGGTTCAATCCGATCCGCTCCACATGGCGGTATTGCGCCGCCAGTTGTTCGCGCAGACTCGTTTCGTCCGGCTCGTTGGCCATGAGCTCGTCTCCTCGTAAGCTGTGGCGGCACCGACATGCCCTTGCCCGGGCGCTGGAATGCCATGCCAACCCCACTTCAAAGCGCCACGCTGCATTGTGCCCGCATCACGCACAAGACCTGCTGGAGCTTCGTGCGCCTGACCACAGAGGATGGTCGCACGGGGGACGGAGAGGCCACGCTCCAAGGGCGGGAAGATGGGCTGATCGCTGCCGCCGAACAACTGGCGCCGGCGGCATTGCGGCAGGCCTCGCTCGATGCCCCGGGCGCTTTCGCTCGGCAACACGCGCCTCGGGACATCGAGGAAGCCAGCGTCGTCAGCGCCTTGGACCAGGCGCTTTGGAGCCTTCATGCGCAGGTCCGCGGGCGGTCGCTGGCGCAGGTTCTCGGCATCAAGCGAGCCGCCGTGCCGGTGTACGCCAACATCAACCGCCGCACGGAACAACGCACCCCGGAAGGGTTCGCCGCCAGTGCCGAGGTGGCAATGGCAGCTGGGCACGTCGCGTTCAAGCTCGCGCCGTTTGACGAGGTGGACCCGAGGGTGTGTAGCGCGGGCGACGGAGTGCCGGCGATGCAGGCCGGGCTCGCAAGGGTCGCGGCGGTGCGAGAGGTGATTGGCGACGACACGCGCCTGATGGTCGATTGCCACTGGCGCTTCGACGAGACCACTGCCCGCGAACTGAACGAGGCAGCAGCGAAGCTCGGCGTGCATTGGATCGAAACGCCGATTGCCGAAACCCCGGCGAACATCCCCGCTCTCGTGCGTCTTCGCGGGCAGTGCAACGCACTGGGGATTCGGCAGGCGGGCCTGGAAACCAGCACCGGCTGGGGTGGGATTCGGCCCTACTGCGAGGCGGGGGCCTACGACGTGGTGATGCCCGACGTGAAGTACATGGGTGGTCTGCACGAGGTGGTGCAGACGGCTGAACGCTGCGCGGCGCTAGGCATAGAGGTTTCGCCCCACAACCCGAGCGGGCCGATTTGCCATGCCACGAGCTTGCACGTCTCGAGCGCCCTCGATGTGTTTGACATGCTGGAGATGCAGTTCGACGAAAGCCCGCTCTTCGATGCGTTGGTCGGAGCGCCCTTTGGCGAGGTTCGCGAAGGCCACTTGGAGCCGCCCTCGGGGACGGGCCTCGGCGTCACGCTGCAAGAGGACGTGCTACGGAGCGTTGAAGACCGGCCAATGCGGAGTTGGCGCAATTAACAGCGACTTCGAAGGCCCTGCACGCGCGCCCTTCGGGCGCATGGGGGGCGAGACGCCCTCCCCCCAACGCCCTCGCCCCAAACGGGGGTGACGACATTCACCGCATCTGTCGGAAGCAGTCGCGCAGTTCCGCCACGAAGAGGTCGGGCTGTTCGAAGGCCGCAAAATGGCCGCCCTTGTCGAGTTCGTTCCAATAGACGATGTTGCCGAAGCGCTGTTCGGCCCAACTGCGCGGGGTTGGGACGATCTCCTTGGGGAAGATGCTGCATCCGGTGGGCAGCGTCACCTTGGGCTGCTCGCCACCGAAGGCGCGGTTGAAGCTCTCCCAATAGAGGCGGCCGGATGATGCGCCGTTGCCGTTCAGCCAATAGAACATCACGTTGTCGAGGAGTTCCTCGCGGCTGAGGGCGTTCTCCGGATGGCCGTTGCAGTCGGTCCACTCCCAGAACTTCTCGATGATCCAGGTCGCCTGTGCCATGGGCGAGTCGACGAGGCCGTAGCCAAGCGTCTGCGGGCGCGTGCTCTGCTGCTTGGAATAGCCGGCACCCCAGGCGTTGTAGTGGCGGCCGCCGTCGAAGGCGAGCTGGTCTCGCTCGGTGGGGTTTTCCCGGGCTTCCTTGGTGGGGCCGGCGCCGGGCATGTTGAGGTGAATGCCGGCAGCACGGCCGCTGTTCTGCACGGCGATCTGCGTGGTCACTGCCGCGCCCCAGTCCCCGCCTTGGGCAAAGTAGCGCTCGTAGCCCAAGCGTTGCATCAGAACATCCCACGCCTCGGCAATCTTGCCGACGCCCCAACCGGTGCTCGAAGGCTTGGCCGAGAAGCCGTAGCCGGGCAGTGACGGGCAGATGAGGTGGAAGGCGTCGCTCGCGTCGCCGCCATGCGCCGCCGGGTCCGAAAGGGGTTCGATGACCTTGTGGAACTCCACTACCGAACCCGGCCAACCGTGGGTGACGAGCAAAGGCGTGGCGTCGGGGTTGGGGCTTCGCACATGGATGAAGTGGATGTCGAGCCCATCGATTTCGCTGATGCCCTGCGGGAAGCGGTTGTAGTAATCCTGTCGAGCGTTCCAGTCGTATTCCTCAAGCCAGTAGTCACGCAGCTCCTGGGCATAGCTGAGCGGCAAGCCCTGCCCCCAGTCCTTGCTCGCCGCCGAGCCTCGCACCGAAGCCGGCTGCACCTCTGCCGCATCCGGCATCTCGGCTTCCGGCCAGCGCGTGCGCCGCAACCGCTCCTTCAGGTCTGCAATCGCGTCCCCATCCACATCAATCCGAAACTCACGCACTTCGCTCATGGCCTTCCCAAGCTGGTCCACATAGGGACAAAGTCTATCCTCTCGCTACTGTGCCAGTCGGCCTTCAGAAAGGGTCAGGGTGCGGTCGGCGACTTGCTGGTACTTCGGGTTGTGAGAAACGACGCAGAGGGTGGCGCCACTTGCGTGGCAGGCGGCGAGGAGTTCCATCACGGCGTCTTCGGAGTCGGAGTCGAGGTTGCCGGTGGGTTCGTCGGCGAGGATCAGTGACGGCTCGCCGATCAACGCGCGAGCTACCGCCGCGCGTTGTTGCTGGCCGCCCGAGAGCTGCGCCGGGTAGTGCTCGGCGCGGTGGGCGATGCCGACATCCTTGAGCAGCTCCATAGCCTTTTCCGCGCGTTCGGGCGCGGTGGCTTTGCGTTCGCCCTTGCGGTAGCGGAGCGGCAGTTCCACGTTCTCGAGGATCGTGAGGTCGCCGATGAGGTTGAACGACTGAAACACAAAGCCGAGTTCCCGATTGCGCACGCGGGCTCGCGCAGTGAGGCCCAAGTTGGCGGTGTCGTTTCCCTGCAGTAGGTACTCGCCGCTCGTCGGCTGTTCGAGCAAGCCCAAGATCGACAGCAGCGTGGACTTGCCGCAGCCAGACGGACCTTGGATGAGCAGATACTCCCCCGCGCGAATCTCAAACGACACCTCCGAGAGCGCCTGCGTCTCGACCTTCTCGGTGAGAAAGGTCTTGTTCAAGCCACGCAATTGCACCACCGGGGCGCGAGCCCCCTCAGCTTCCGTGTTCATCGGACTGCAATGCTCCTTATGTGACCTCGCCTCACACAAATGCTGCGTGTAGGGCCGCCTCCGTCCGTGTCAACGCCTCTTCAGCTTCACCTGCTGAAGGCTCCCCTGATCGTCAAATCCCGCGGTGCTGCTGACGATCACGGTGTCGCCATCGGCCAAGCCATCCCGCACCTCGATGTGGCGCAGCGTGCCAGCGCCGAAGCGCACAGCCACGCGCGCGGCACTCTCCCCGTCCGTTGCCAGCCGAAAGACCTCGCCCGGGCTGTCTTCGCGCACCCCCAAGGGGCGGCGAACGAACAAGACATCCTCGAGGTTCGCCACCGTGATCGTGGCTCGAATCGACAGGTCCGGCCGGGCACCCACCGGCAGTTCCGCCTCGAAAGCCACATCCACCGCCACGCTGTTCTGCGTAACGGCTGGATCAACCCGCGTCACCGTCCCTGGCACCTCTTGGCTAAGCACCGTCACCACCGCCGGCTGCCCCGGCACAACACGGCTGGCATACGACTCCGGCACGCGGATCAAGCCACGCAGAACCGCCGTGTCCACCACCCTCGCAACCTGTGCGCCGGCGTTGACCCGCTGCCCCGTCTCCACCAACACTTCGCGCAGCGTGCCGGCAATGTCAGTGGTGACCAAGAGCCCTTCCGCCAATCGTTCCGCTTCCTTCAGCGCCGACTCCCGCTCCGCGATGCGCGCCTCGCTGGCCTCCCTCTCCGCCGCAAGCACCGACTGCAACTCCTCGAAGCGCCGCTCTTCGAACGCCAACTCCGCCCGCGCTCGCTCCGTGCGAATCTTGGTGCTTCGATAGTCGATCTCGGACACCGCCTGCCGTTCGAGCAACTCCGTCTCGGCTTCGAGTTGCAGTTCGAGTTCCTCCAGATCGGCTTGTCGAGCGAGGATTTGCGCCTCGCCAGCCAATCGTCGGTCGGTGAACTCCGCCAGTCGGCGCCGATGTTCGGCGGTCGCCTCGGCAAGCTGCAAGCGGGCGGCAACGGCGCTCTGCCGAACCTGCGGATTGATGAGGCGGGCAATGCCGTCGCCAGCCGCCACAGTCTCGCCAGCACGGGCGAGGATTCGTTCTACGGAACCGGCAACCTCGGACGCGATCCAGCGCTCGTTAACGGGCTCAAGTTCGCCAGCGCCCTGCACTTCGATGGCGAGGGTGCCGCGCTCCACGGTGGCGGTGGTTACGTCCGTCAGGGCCACCGCCGAGTC
>VXSY01000288.1 GCA_009837725.1 Gammaproteobacteria bacterium
TAGCCTAGCGCAAGCACACCTTAAAGTCTATTTTATTCGATACACTACACTAGTAGCCATGTCAGGCGTTCCGATCAAACCGCCGGAATGCGGCGGAACTCGAAGAGGACTCGGGCACGGCCATAGGCCGCACCAGAATCCTAACAGCCGGACGGGGGCGGACGCTTGCGCGTAAGTGCTCGTTCCAGTGCAACACCGACGCACTCACCGACCTTGCTACCCCACTTCTCCCCGTGGCTGGCAGGGAATCGAGCCGGCACGCCTTGGTCAGCTATGCACTGCCGCGTGAGGCGGCCCGCCTCCTTTTCGCATCCAGGCCTAGCTTCCACAAAGCAAACGGAGAAGGGTGGCTGGACACATAGCAGTGCGGGCAGCTGCGTCTCCATGATCGTCGCCCACGCGGCGCGTTCGACGGACGCATCCGCGCACGCTGTTCCCGTAAATCCCAGCAGGACAACAGCCAAGAACCTCTTCACGGACTGCCTCGAGAGACCATGGCAGGCAGCGAAGCCCCGGCGGCTACCGCGGCTACCGCAGCGCCCGTCGGAGGGCCGAAGAAGGACGCAATCGCAGCCACGCACGCAATCTGGATGAGGGGCATCCCCACCACCAAGGGACCGCCGATGCGGTCGGTTCCGGGCGCCGGCACGATGTGTGCCAGCACCCAGTCCGCAAACCAGCTTGCCAACCCACCCAGCAAGACGCAAAGACAGACGATGCCAAGCAACGACCAGAAGGCCATGTCTGCGAGAACCAAAAGGCCCCCGGCAAGGGCTCCGTTGATGACGAAGTCGCGAAGCGAGAGGGATCGATAGGAAGCCTCCATCAGCGCACCTTGCCCTAGCATTGCGATGCGTAGTATGCACCGGCGGCAGAACCGCCACCAATCGCGCCCCCCAATCTGCTCGCAGCCCAGCGGCCCGCGAAGGAGCCGACGATGGCGCAGGCCGGTCCGCAGAGCAGCCCGCCGACAACACCGCCTACGACCGAACCGACGACTCCCCCTCCGATGCTGCCGATGATTGTCCCGGCAACGCTACCAGCTGTTCCTGCCGCAATCGTGCCACCCCCGCAGGCGAGCACTTCTCCGCCGACCGTCGGCATCGGGACTACGCCACCAAACGGCTCCGCTGGCACAAGAGAAAACGCCAAAGCGATCACAAGCACACAAGCCTTCAAGTTTTTCATTCCGTCACTCCAAATCCAACGTTCATTGCTACGAAGCCGGACATCGCTTCCCGCCTCTTCCGTCACTTCCGGGCACACGCCACGACAATCACTCGCGGCACGGTCACCGGACCGATCGGGATGGAAATCACCACCCAGGTCATCCCGTAGATCGGCGTGTAGCCGTCGCTGCAAGTACCGGCGTGGGCCTGTCCGCCGACAGTCGGAACCGGCAACAAGCCGCCCAACGGTTCCGCCGGCAGAACAAGGAATGCCATGGCCAAGGCGAAGACCCCTACCCGCAACAGCTTTGCCAGCGACCGCCGGTTCAGGTCCCTTTCTTCGTTCAGGACTTCCATTGTCCCCTCCAATCAGATTTCCCCTTACCCGAGCGCGGTGCGTCGGGCTCATGACGAGTTGCATTGCCAGCTAGGCTGGTGTCCGACAATTCGCGTTTTCGGACATCACGAACCAAAGGAGAAAAAACGGTTGGAACCTGTATCCGCATCACTACCAAGGGATATCGGCATCGCCCTGATTTGGGCAGTGGAAGGCTTGATGGAGGCGCTGCGCGCGGCGCTGCTCTTCGCCATCCAATCCCTTGAAAGAAAACGAAAGTCGCTCGACGCCTCTTCCAAAGACTCCTTGCCAATGACCGCTGCCTCCTCCTCCGTGGACACGCCAGCGCAACTACGGGAACGTGCGAACCGCCTTGCGTCGCAGTCGCTTGCTCCCAGTACCAAGAAGACCTACGAGCGGGCATTCCGGCAGTTCATGCAATGGCTCGGCGAAGCGGAGCCGGGCGAGGAGTCGCTGTTGCTCTACATTGCCTATCTGGAAACCGAAGGCAGGGCTCCATCCACCGTGCGGGTGGCGGTGTCCGCCGTGCGGTCGGCCCTGCAGAGGCAGGGCACGGAAATCCCAATGGGGCAGGTGCGCAAGTGTCTTGCGGGAGTCCGCCGCGAGGCGTGCCGGCGTCCCCGGCAGGTGCAGGGCATCAAGTGGGGGCAGGCGGACAAGATGTGCGCGCTTGCGCTAGAGGGCGGGAGCACCGCAGGGCTGCGCAACGCGACCCTCGTCGGCGTCATGTCGGATGCCCTGCTGCGCGTGTCCGATGCGTCGGCCATCGACTACGACGACGTGCGGGTTCTTGACGACGGTTCAGGGCGGCTGCTCGTGCGCCGCTCCAAGACGGACCAAGTCGGACATGGGTGCGAGCGCTTTCTCGGGCCACCAACGGTGAGGAGGATCAAGGCATGGTGCGATGCGGCCGGCATCAACGAGGGGCCGCTGCTCCGCCCCGTGCATCGGACCGGCAGCGTCCGGCCAAGGGCGCTGGAAGTGCGGTCGATCCGGCGCATCGTGCAGGCCTGTGCGAAGGCGGCGGGCATCGAAGGGCGCGTGTCGGGCCATTCGCTTCGGGTGGGTTCGGCACAATCCCTGGCCGAGGCGAACGCGAGCCTGGTGGCGATGCAGCGGGTAGGAGGCTGGTCGTCGCCGTCAATGCCTGCCTACTACACACGGGAGCAGGAGGCGGGTCGCGGCGCAGTCGCATGTCTGGGCTACGGAGTGAAACCTCCTGTGTGAGGAGGGCGGCTCGCTCTGCGAAAAAAGTTCGAACTTGGGGGTTGCATCGACGATTTCCGCCGTGCTAGTGTCCGCAAACGCGAATTTTCGGACTTCATCCATTTGATTTATATATCAATTTTCTCTCATCGCCGGATTGCTAACGTTCTCAACGAAAGTGTAGGCTGACGAGCCCGACAATCGACTGCGCCGGCGCGGCCGGCGCGCGAAGTGATCGTCACCGGCGACAGAGCGCTGCTGTCACAGCGTGAACACGACCGCATTCGCATCATCTCGCTCGGGCAATCCTCGGAGTGTTAGGTAGCCGGCCTGCCGAGGCCGTCGGACGGTGTGCTCGCGTAGCGAACATCAACCCCACGCAGTGGCCCAAGTCATCCCGTATTGCGCAAGCCGCTTGCGATGCCGGCCATTGTCACGTTGAGTGCCTGTCGCACCGCCTCGGCGTCGTTGCCGGCGCGGCGGCGGGCCATGAGCTCTGCTTGTAGCAGGTGGAGTGGGTCGAGGTAGGTGTTGCGGACCGTGATGGAGTCGCGCATGGCGGGGTCGTTCGCGAGCAGGGCGCCGCTTCCGTCGAGTTGCGGCAGGGTCTCGCGGAGTGATTCGAGTCGGGCGATGAGGGCCTCGGTCATGCGTTGCTGTGGGGCGTCGGCCAAGCGTCGGGCGTAGTAGCGCGCCAGCGTAGTGTCTGCCTTCGCCAGCACCATCGCCAGCATGTCGAACTGCATGGCGAAGAATGGCCAAGCGCGCAGCGTCTCGTATGCGGATGGGTTGGCGCACAGCCATTCCACCGCCTCGTCCGCGCCCAGCCACGGCGGCAGCATCAGGCGAATCTGGGTCCAGGCGAACACCCACGGGATGGCGCGGAGGCGGGCGAGGTCGTCGGCCCTGGCTCGCGTGCCCCCTTCGGCGCGGCGGGCAGGACGGCTGCCGAGTGAAAGATCGGCGAGCTCCCCTTCGGGCGTGATGGCGTGGAACAGCTCGACGAACTCGGCATTGCGCACCGTGCCCCGATAGGAAGCGAGGCAGGCATCGGCGAGTTCGGTCATCGCCGAACGCTGTTCCGCCACCGGCGCCGGCGGCGGCGCCACCGTGGCGCGCAGCGTGGATTGCAGATAGATGGATAGCGTTGCCCGAGCGATGCGGGGCGCACCAAGCTTGAAGCGGATCATCTCGCCCTGCTCGGTCACCCGCAGCGACCCCGACATGGAACCGGGCGGCTGCGACGCAATCGCCTGGCCCGACGGCCCACCACCGCGACCAATTGCGCCGCCTCGGCCGTGGAACAGCGTCAGCCGCACGCCGTGCCGCGCGGCCACTTCGGCAATGGCTTCCTGCGCTCGGTACTGCGCCCAGGCGGCGGCTAGCTGTCCGGCGTCCTTGGCGGAGTCCGAATAGCCGATCATCACCTGCACCGAGTTGCCCACATAGGCGCGGTACCAAGGCAGCGACAGCAAGGCGTCGAGCGTCCCTGCGGCGCCGTTGAGGTCATCCAAGGTCTCGAACAGCGGTGCAATGGGCAGGTTGCGGTCAAGGCCAGACTCGCGCAGCAGCAGCGCCACCGCGAGCACGTCGCTTGGCGCGGTGGCCATCGAGATGACGTAGGTGGCGATGCCAACGGCGTCGTTCTCCGCCACAACGCGGCAGGTGTCGAGCACCTCCCGCGATTCGTCGCTCACCGGCCACTCCCGTGGGAACAGGGGGCGGCGGCTCTGCAGCTCGCCCTGCAGCCAGGCAACGCGACGCGATTCGTCCCAGTCCGCATAGCCGCTTGCGTCATCATCCGCAACGCCGAGAGCGTCGGCGACTCGCAGATAGCGCGTCACCTCATCGAGCACCGCCTCGTGACGCTCGGCATGTTGGCGGATGTCGAGCCACGCAAGGCAGACCCCGAAGCAATGCACGCGCCGCAGCGTGTCCAGCAATGGGCCGCTGGCGATGCGTTCCATGCCGCACGCCTCCAGCGAGCGCTGGCACAGCAGCAAGGGCACCAGCACTTCTCGGTCGTGCAGGATGGCATCTCGGGGCGGTGGCTCGTCGGTCTCGGCCCAGGCTCGGGTCGCGAACAGGCGATCGCGCAAGCGGTGCAAGATGGCGCGATAGGGTTCGAACTCGCCGCCGGCTGCAGCCCGTAGCTCCTCCGTGCAGGCCGTCATGGAAAGCGACGCGCTTAGGGCGTTGACATCCCGCAGCAGCAGGTCTGCGGCGGTCCAGCGCGCTCGACGCAGGACACGCCGGGTGACCGCCGCGGTAACGCCGGGATTGCCGTCGCGGTCGCCGCCCATCCAGGACGCGAACGAGAACGGCATCGTGCTCACCGGCAGCGGTTGCGGCAGCGCCGCGTCGAGATCTCGCATGGCTTTCGGCACGGCGTCCCAGAGGGAGTTCTCGATCACGGCGAAGCCCCAGCGAGCCTCCTCCTCCGGCGAGGGGCGTTCACGACGTATTTCGTCGGTGTGCCACGCCTCGCTGATGAGCCGTTCCAAGCGCTCGTCGGATTCCCGACGTTCCGCGTCGCCAAAGCGGGTCCGCGCGGCCAGTTCGGCACCGATTGCATCGTACTTCTGGATCAGGGTGCGCCGCAGCACTTCCGTGGGATGCGCCGTCAGCACGAGCTCGACCCGAACGCCGGTCAAGTCGTCGGCCGAAACCGCTGGCCAAGGTGGTGCCGGCGCGGCGTGACATTGCTCGGCGATGTTGGCGAGATTGAGGAACTGGTTGAAGGCGCGGGCAATGTCGGGGAGCAGGTTCTCGGGGATGCCGGCCAGGCGGCGGCTGAGGCGCTCCCAATCGGCCTCCGAGCCGCGCCGAGCCGCTTTCGCCAAGGCGCGGATGTCCTCGATCAAATCGACGAAATCGGCGCCCCGATGGTGACCGATGACACGACCGAGAATGTCGCCCAAGAGGCGAACATCGTCGCGCAGTTCGCGGGGGATTCCGGCGAGCGCGTCGCTCTCGTTGGCTGTCATGGGGGGACTATACGCCGGCGGCATTCTCCGAACGGAAAGGGAGCTTGAGGCCCGCACCCGTGGTGCCGGCCTCCCTTACCCCAAATACAATGCCCGCATGGAATCCCCTCAAGCAACGCTGCTTGCACACGCGCCCGGCCCCGACGCCTTGCCGATGGATCGTGCACGCCGGCTGCTGCGCAATGTGTATGGCTACTCCGGGTTCCGCGCCGGCCAGGAAGCCGTTGTCCAGACGGCATTTGAGGGGCGGGACGCACTCGTGCTCATGCCCACCGGCGGCGGCAAGTCGCTGTGCTATCAGTTGCCGGCTATCGCGGCGGAGGGTGTCGGCATCGTCGTCTCACCCCTCATCGCGCTGATGCAGGACCAGGTGTCGGCCTTGCGCCAGCTCGGGGTGAAGGCTGCGTTTCTGAACTCCACGCTCGACTACTGGGAGCAACAGGAGATTCACGCAGCCCTCGGCCAAGACCAACTCGATCTCGTCTATCTCGCTCCGGAGCGGCTGCTGCAGGCAGAAACACTCGAGTTCCTGCGCACCGTAAAGGTCGCGCTCATCGCCATCGACGAGGCGCACTGCGTGTCGCAGTGGGGACACGACTTCCGTCAGGATTACCTTGGCCTTAACGTGCTGGCGGAAGCGTTCCCCGGCATCCCGCGCATGGCCCTCACCGCCACCGCCGACGAACGCACCCGGGCAGAGATCGTGGCCCGGTTGGCGCTCCGTCGCCCAGCCGCGTTCATCCACGGCTTCGACCGCCCCAACATCCGCTACACCGTGCAGGCCAAGAATCGCGCTGGAGGCCAGCTTGCCGGGTTTCTCGAAGACCATCGTGGCGAAGCCGGCATCGTCTATTGCCTGTCACGGCGCAAGGTGGAGTCCACCGCCGAGGCGTTGCGCGAAGCCGGCCACGATGCCCTGCCCTACCATGCCGGCCTGCCCGGCCACGTGCGGGCAGCCAACCAGGCCCGCTTCCTGCGTGAAGACGGCGTCGTGGTGGTCGCCACCATCGCCTTCGGCATGGGCATCGACAAGCCGGACGTGCGCTTCGTCGCCCACGTGGACCTGCCGAAGAGCATCGAGGCCTACTATCAAGAGACCGGGCGGGCCGGCCGCGACGGGGCAGCGGCCGAGGCGTGGATGATCTACGGTCTGCAGGATGTGGTGCGGCTGCGCCAGATGCTGGACGAGTCGGAGGCCGGCGAGGATCAGAAACGCATCGAACGCGCCAAGCTCGACAAGCTCCTCGCCTGGTGCGAAGTGACCGCCTGCCGCCGCGCCGCACTGCTGGCCCACTTCGGCGAGGACTATCCCACCCCATGCGGCAACTGCGACATCTGCCTCAATCCCCCGCGCACGTGGGACGGCACCGTGGCGGCGCAGAAGCTACTCTCCTGCATCGTGCGAACCGACCAGCGATTTGGCGCCGCGCATGTCATCGACGTGCTGCGCGGCAAGGAAACGGCCAAGATCGAACAGCACCGCCACGCGGCTCTCTCCACCTACGGAATCGGCGAAGACCTAACCGACGGCCAATGGCGCTCCGTGCTGCGCCAGCTTCTAGTGCAAGGCTACGTTCGTTCCGATGCCCATCGCTACGGCGCGCTGGTGCTCGAACCAGCGGCCCGGCCGCTGCTGCGCGGCGAGGTGACGCTGGAGCTTCGGGAGGAGGTGCGAACGCCAAAGCCCGAACGCGCCCGCAAGGCCCGGCCCGGAGACGCCGAAGTCGCCGCCAGCGACCAGCCCTTGTGGGAAGCCATGCGCGCCCTGCGCAAGCAACTGGCCGATGCCGCCGGTCTGCCCCCCTACGTCGTCTTCCACGACGCAACGCTGAAGGCGCTGATCCAGGCGAAGCCCAAAACCCATGCGGAAATGCTGGCCCTGCACGGCGTCGGCAAGGCGAAACTCGAACGCTACGGCGACGCCTTCCTTGCCTTGCTCGCCAACACCGAAGCATCCACGCCCGACCAAAGCTAGGAGGCTCGGCCGAAGAAAGCGGCCCTGGCGCGATAGGGGAGTGACAGGGGGGCTTCGTTCGGGGATTGTGGCGTACGGGCGTTGGGTCGGCGGCCCCCCCCTCCGAGAAAAGCGGGGACGCTTTTCTCGACTCCCCCTCGAGGGGGGAGTGACAGGAAAGTGCACGCCACGACCGTTGTTGGGGGTGCGAGGGCCTGCCTGTCACTTCCCTCCTCCGAGAAACGGCGTTCCTCGCCGTTTCTCGGAGGGGGCGGCAGAGGCACTAGCCCTGCAATCGCCGCATAGCCTCGTCGAAGTCGATCTCGCCCCGCTCCAGTCTCCCGATCGTGTCCGACGCCGTCTTTGGCTCTGGCGCTTCTTCCGGCTTCGGCTCCGCCTTTTTCCGCCGAGCCTGCTCCGCCCCAAACCCCAACGTCTCCCGCAGCCCCGCCAAGCGGGATTTCACCGTCGGATAGCTCACGCCCAGCGCCCGTTCCATGTCCCGAATCCGGCCTTCGCAGGCGACGAAAATGCGCAGCAAGTGCAACGCATCGTCGTCCAGGCGGGCGAACTCGTTGCGCGGATAGCTCGCCTGCAAGTGCAAGCCGCAGTCCACGCACTCGAGTTCGCGAGGGAACAGCTGGCCTCTACAAGCCGGGCAGCGCAGATTGGCCGCCGGCTCCGATTCAGGCGGCACGGGCATTTGCGAGCCCCGCGAACTGGTCCGTGCTGGTGATGGTGAGGCCGGAGAAGTCCACGTCGTCGAAGCGCAAGCCCTTGGCCTTCACGCCGCGGATCGCCGTACGGTCGAACCGGCAGTCCACGAACTCGCAATCCTCGAGTTCCACGTCCTCCAAGGTGAAGTCGCGGATGTGGCCTGGCCTCTGCGCGTCGACGCCGCGTCCCATCACCGACGCCTCCATCGACCCTGCCCAATTCCCCATCCACGTGCAGTTCGTGAGCCGCGTCCGGGTGACGATCAGGCCGGCCGCCGAGATGCCCTTGAACTTGACCTCGTCGAGCCGCGCCGCATCCAGCACCCAGTCGCGCCCCCGCACGGCCGAGAACTCGCAGGTCTTCACGTTCGTTTCGCCCTTCAGCATCACCGACCGTAGCCTAGCGGCGTTGAACTGGGACGACCGGATGCGGGAATCCGCCAATCCCACGTCCTTGAATTGCGTTGCGTTCATCGAGTTGCGCCGGAATGCCGAGTCGGCCAGCGTGAACTTGGCGATCTGCACGCCGTTGAGTTGATTGGCCAAGATGCGCGAGCCCTCGGCACGGACTTCCTTGAGCGAGGAGCCACGCAGGCCGTTGTCCGCGAACTCGGTGCCGCGAAGGTCTGCGCCGCCAATGCCGGCCGCATTGAGCTGGTTGCCACGGAACTCGCTGCTGTCCAAACGCAGATCCACCACTTGCGAGACGACGAGTTGGTTGTCCTCGACGCGAAAATCCTTGCCTTCGGGCGCGTCGCACTTCGAGAACATGATCGAGTTGCTCGCGCCCCAGCCGCTGGCAGAACCGCCGCGCATGGCGTCACCCCAAGCCCGTCGCATGGCGTCGGCGCCGAAGTTCACCGCGGCCTCGATGTCGATGCCGAGGTCGCCCAAGTCCTCGAACCCCCGGCGGCGATGGCGGCCATGATCCCGGCGACGCTGGCCGTGCCGGCGGTGGCCGCCGTGATGACGCCGCTCGCGGTCGCCCGTGTGACGGCGAGATTCACCCGGCCACGGCTGCCCGGCATGGGCGCTGGCCCCGGCGGCGCCAGTGATGGCGTCGATCATCTGCGCGGCTTGGTCGCCGGTGAGTTCGCCAGCTTCCACGAGTTTGAGGATGCGGTTGATTTCCTCACGCATGTTGCTTGACTCCGATCCGTCTTGGATGAGCCCAACATAGGTTCTATTTCATTTTTTTCAAGTTTTTTCTTGTCGAACTTCTCAAATTTATTCAAAATCGGGGTCCAACGACGGGTCGAATCCCTCTAGTCAACCCTCTTCCGCCAGCAAATCGAGGAACGTCGCCAGATTCTCGTAGTCGGCGGAGCCGGCTTGGAGTTGAATGCCGCCGCCGTGCAGGTTGCCGCCAGTCACCTTCGACAGAATCAAGGCCACGCCGTCCTCGCCCTCCTCGTGCTGGTGGCGCAGGAACTCCCGAAACGCGCCCAGGTTCTTGTTCAGGTGGTCCGGATCCGTTGCGCGCACGAAGACGAGGTGCGTGTTGCCCGACAGGCCGCCCTGTACGTGGCAGTTGATGCATCTGGCATGGATGATCGGTGTCGAAATGTACGTCTCGAAAGCCACCATCGCCGCGTCCGGCATGGCGGGCGCGTCCGGCTCATCCGGTGCGCTCGGCTCCTCGTCCACATCCTCGAACTCCCCCATTTCCGCCACCGGGAAGTAGGTGCCCACGGCGTCCGCCGTCACGTGCATGTAGAAGACGCCCGGCTCCACCGAATGGACGATGCTGAAGTTGCCCCGGTCGCCGCCGCCGTCGGCGGATTCGATGACGGCATCCGTGCTGTCGCGCAGTTCCCCCATGGTGTTGGTGGGCCCTTCCGTCCAGACCCGAAGCTGGCCCTCATGCTCCACTTCCACCCGAAACACGTCGCGGTCGGTGGCCGGCTGGATGCGAGCGGTGGACCTCACGCCAAGCGGCAGCACCGAGGAGTTGCCGGAAGTGTCGCCGTGGTCGTCCTCGCGCACGATGTAGGCCGTGATCTTGTAATCGCCGGTGTCCCCCACGTCGCTCGACACACGCACGTAGTACACGCCGCCATCCAGGGTCTCCTGAAAGCCGAAGTTGAAGCTGGGGCCGCTGTCGTCATCCTCATCGATGACCTCGCCCTCGCTGTCGAGCAAGGCACCTACGGTGTCAAGCCTTCCGCTGCCGCGCACTTCCACGTTGGCGCGGCCTTGCAGGTCGATGCGGAACACATCGGTGTCGCCGGCCTCGAGTTCGGCTGGCATGGTGACGCCATAGGTGAGCCGTGTGGACGACAGGTACGTATCGCCGTGGTCGTCCCCCTGATCGCCTTCACCATCGCCGCTAGCCGTTCCAGCAACCAGCCCGACGGCAGCAAACGCCGCCAGAAGAAGTGATCTCATCCCGCGCATGTCCCATCCCCACCCCGAAACGGAACTCGCAGAATAACGCCAACCGAGGCCGTAATGGCCAAGCAGGCCAATGCCCCCGCTTGGCTGCTACGATCCACAACGAGATCAACTCATGGAGCACACAAGTGAACGTACCCGTCAGATACGGCTTGATTCTCGGCGTGGTCGCTGCCCTCATCAGCTTCGTCACGGTGGCGATGGGTCCGCAAATGAGCGTGATGGCGATCGTCTTCCCGCTGGTGGCTACTGTGGTGACCATCGTGATCGTCTTCCTGGGGTTGAAGGAAACCGCCGCCGAGGCCACTTGGGTGGGGCAACTGGTGAACAGTGTCATTCTCGGGGCAGTCGCGGCGGCGATCGTGTTCGTGGTGAGCTGGCTGACCCTTGGCGTCGTGTTCCCGCACTACCTCGCGGAAAGCGCGGCGGCGGCGGAACACGCGCTGGCGAATGCCGGCCTTGCACCGGAGATGATCGAGCAGCAGGTGCAGAATCTGGAGGAATCGACCGCCATCGGTCAGGCATTCGCGGGCGCCGTCGGCACGGTCGTTACCAGCGTGATTGCCGGCGCCATCATCGGCATCTTCAAGCGGGAATCACGAGTCTGAGTGGTGGGGCCGGGCCTTCGGGACGTTGGAGGCGGCAGCACTTTCCCTCGGGTGTTACGCGACCCCGAGCAACCCCGCTTGCACGACGAAGTCCGCAATCTGCTCTAGCCCATCGCCGGTCTTGAGATTGGTGAAGACCCAAGGCGCGGCGCCTCGCTGGCGGCGCGTGTCGGCGTCCATCCGGGTGAGGTCCGCGCCCACGTAGGGGGCGAGGTCGGTCTTGTTGATGACCAGAAGGTCGGAGCGGGTGATGCCAGGGCCGCCCTTGCGGGGGACCTTCTCGCCGCCGGCAACGTCGATGACGTAGATGGCGAGGTCCACGAGTTCCGGGCTGAAGGTCGCTGCCAGATTGTCGCCGCCGCTTTCGATGACCACGAGGTCAAGCTCCGGGAACCTCTCCACGAGATCGTCGATGGCGGCGATGTTCATGGAGGGGTCCTCGCGGATCGCCGTGTGCGGGCAACCGCCGGTTTCGACGCCAATGATGCGCTCCGCCGGCAGCGCCTGGGAGCGTAGCAGGATGTCGGCATCCTCTTGCGTATAGATGTCGTTGGTGACCACGGCCATCTCGAAGCGCCCGGCCAGGCTGCGGCAGAGCGACTCCACCAGCGTCGTCTTGCCGGCGCCCACGGGGCCAGCGATGCCGAGCCGCAGAACCTCTTTCATGCGAATCTCCTTCCGCTTGCTTCACGCCACAAGAACCGTTGCCTTCGGACAACGCCTCTTGCCCCAACCCAAGCCGTCCTGTCACCGAAGTCGGCGCTCGCCCGGCTTACGCCGTCCGAAGTCCGACAGGCTGTCAGGAACGATACAGGCGCGCCGGCTGGGTCTCGTGCCAAGCGCCGGCGAGCGCAAGATACGGTGCGCTGCGACCGATGTCGTCGTCGGCCACCTTCATGCCGGCGGATACCACCTCCTCCAGGGTTCCCCCAACCCGGCGCAGGACTCGCTGCCCGGTAATGTGGCCAAGACGCGCCAGCTTCACCGCCGCGAGGGTCTGGTTTTCGCACCAAGCCCAGGCGAGGCCCGCAGCCACTTCCTTTGACGCCAGCCCAGCATTGGCGCCCGCAACGCCGAAGGCGGCGACGAAGCCGAGCGGCCGCGAAGGCGTTGGCTCATCGAGGCCACGCAGAAGCCGCATCAGTGCCGAGCCCATGTCGGTTTCTTCCCGCCGCCCCTGGGCCGTTTCGCGACAGGCGTAACAGATTCGGTTCCAGCGCACCACGGCGGCTGCGTCGCCGATCGCCCACGCGTCCCGTGCGCGGATCGCTACCGGGATGTCCACATGCGCCACGACATGGCGCAAGAGCCCCTCGATCCACAGGCCCGCGGCGTCGGCATCCGGAATCCAGCCTCGCGCCACCGCTTGCTCCAACCCTTGGGAGTGCTGGTAGGCACCCACCGGAAGAAGGGGGCTCATGAGCTGCCAGAGGCGGGGGTGGATCAACGAGGGCGACCATCAGTTTCGTGATGCGCGATGTTCCATCGGAGCGCCCCAGCGCCCTCCATGAGAACGACGGCACCCCAAGCCATCAATCGTGACCGTGGCCGTGCGAATACGCCCCCGACTCCGGCTCGAACGGCGCCCGCTCGCGCTCTGCGCCAATGCCAAGGCCGGCGATCATGGCGTCGAGCACATGGTCCTCGCGGTAGCGCAGCCAACCCTCGCCAAGCTGCAGCGGTGTGTGGCGGTTGCCCAGGTGGTAGGCGGCGCGGGCCAGGGAGGTGGGGTCCGTCGAGCGTACGGTGGAAACGGGCTCGGCTTGCGCGACGACCTCGACGACTCGTCCTGCTTCCGAGGCGATGCGCTGGCCGTCTCTGAGGGTGGTGCCGCGAGGCAACAGCAGCGCCACTTCCTCGCCAGATTCCAGCCGCACCCGCTGGCGCGATTTCTGGCGGCGTTCCCAAGTGAGGGGCACGCGGCTCTCCGCTGCCTTCGACTCCGAGGAAACCAGCCGGATGAAGACCTCCACGCACGCGTCCAGTCAGAGCAGGAAGTAACGCTGCGCCAATGGCAGCACTTCGGCCGGCTCGCAGATGAGGAGTTCGCCGTCGGCGCGCACCTCGTAGGTTTCGGGGTCCACTTCCACCGTTGGCGTCTCGCCGTTGTGCACCATGTGCTGCTTCATCACCGAACGCACGCCGCTCACCGGAACTGCCCGCTTGGCAAGCCCCAAGGCGTCGGCCACGCCCGCCTCTCGTGCCTGACCCGACACGAAAGTCACCGAAGTCGCGCCGATTGCCCCGCCAAACGCACCAAACATCGGCCGATAGTGAACCGGCTGCGGCGTCGGAATCGAGGCGTTCGGATCCCCCATCGGCGCCGCCGCAATCATCCCGCCCTTGAGGATCATGGCCGGCTTCACGCCGAAGAACGCCGGATTCCACAGCACGAGGTCCGCGAGCTTGCCCGGCTCCACCGATCCCACCTCGGCGGCCATGCCATGCGCCAGCGCCGGGTTGATCGTGTATTTGGCGATGTAGCGCTTCACCCGATGGTTGTCGCTCTGCTCCGAGTCCTCCGCGAGCGGGCCCCGTTGCACCTTCATCTTGTGCGCCGTCTGCCAGGTGCGGCAGATCACCTCGCCCACGCGCCCCATCGCCTGCGAATCCGAGGCGATCATGGAGAAGGCGCCCAGGTCGTGCAGGATGTCCTCGGCGGCAATGGTTTCGCGCCGGATGCGCGACTCCGCAAACGCCACGTCTTCCGCAATGGACGGATCGAGATGGTGGCAGACCATCAGCATGTCGAGATGCTCGTCCACGGTGTTGACGGTGTAGGGCCTCGTGGGATTCGTGGAGGAAGGCAAGACGTTGCCGAGGCCGCAGGCGCGGATGATGTCCGGCGCGTGGCCGCCGCCAGCGCCTTCGGTGTGGAAGGTGTGGATGGAGCGGCCCTTGAAGGCGGCCAGGGTGGCTTCGACGAAACCGGATTCGTTCAGCGTGTCGGTGTGAATCGCCACCTGCACATCGGCCGCCTCAGCCACGTTCAGGCAGTTGTCGATGGCGGCGGGGGTGGTGCCCCAGTCCTCGTGCAGCTTGAGACCCATGGCACCGGCGGCAACCTGTTCCTCCAGCGCCCCCGGCAAGCTGGCATTGCCCTTGCCGAGGAAGCCGAGGTTCATCGGGAAGGCGTCCGCCGCCTGCAACATGCGGGCGATGTGCCACGGCCCCGGCGTGCAGGTGGTGGCGTTGGTGCCGGTCGCAGGGCCCGTGCCGCCGCCGAGCATGGTGGTGACGCCGGACATCAGCGCCTCCTCGACCTGCTGCGGGCAGATGAAGTGGATGTGGGCGTCGATGCCGCCAGCGGTGAGGATCTTGCCTTCGCCGGCGATGGCTTCGGTGCCCGGGCCAATGGCGATGGTGACGCCAGGCTGGGTGTCCGGGTTGCCGGCCTTGCCGATGGCATGGATGCGACCGTCGCGAATGCCGACGTCGGCCTTGACGATGCCCCAATGGTCGATGATGAGGGCGTTGGTGATGACCGTATCGACGGTTTCGGCGCGGGGTAGCTGGCTCTGTCCCATACCGTCGCGGATCACCTTGCCGCCGCCGAACTTGACCTCTTCGCCGTAGATGGCGTGGTCCTGCTCGACTTCGACGAAGAGTTCGGTATCGCCCAGGCGCACGCGGTCGCCCACGGTAGGGCCAAACATCTCGGCATAGGCGGTGCGGGAGATCGTGCTCATGCGCCCGTCTCCAACGGACCCATGACCTTGGCTTGGAAGCCGTAGATTCGCCTTTGGCCGGCGATCGGCACCAGATGCACAGTGCGGGATTGGCCTGGTTCGAAGCGGACGGCCGTGCCGGCGGGGATGTCGAGGCGATGGCCGTGGGCGGATTCGCGGTCGAAGGCGAGGGCTTCATTCACTTCGGCGAAGTGGTAGTGCGAGCCAACTTGCACGGGGCGGTCGCCGGTGTTTGCGACGGCGAGTTCGCGCCTTGGCCGGCCCTCGTTGAGGGTGATTTCGCCTTCTTCGATCAGATACTCGCCGGGAACCATCGCGGCTGCCTCCCTCGCTCAAGGAATGGGGTTGTGGACGGTCACGAGCTTGGTGCCGTCTGGGAAGGTGGCCTCCACCTGCACTTCCGGGAGCATCTCTGGGATGCCTTCCATGACCTCGTCACGGCGGATGATCTCGGCGCCGGCGCCCATCAAGTCGGCCACGGAACGACCGTCCCGGGCGCCTTCCATGATGGCCGCGGAAATGATCGCGACGCACTCCGGATAGTTGAGCTTTACGCCACGGGCGCGCCGCTTTTCGGCGAGTTCCGCGGCGACGAAGATCAAGAGCTTGTCCTTCTCTCGCGGCGTCAGTTCCACGGAAGTTCCCTCCTAGGATCTTGCGCCGTAGAGATGGCGCGCCAGCGTCATTCTACGGCGCAAGCGCATAGGTAGGTGGGGGTTGGGGCCAGACGCCGAGCGCCAGCGAGGGGTTTGGCGGCGCAAATCATGCACGGCCGCTTAGGTTGCCCAGATGCGGGGGTGCATCGGCTGCGCTCCGATCACGAGGGGCCTGAGCCCCGACCAAGCACGCGCCAGCGCCGTCCGCACATCGGACCCAGCACTGCCCACGGCGCGAACGGCAAGGACCCCGTCGAGCACAGTTGCACCCGCGTCGACGCAATCCGGCACCTCCCCGAGCGCGTGACGCGCCCGCGCCAACACGTCCTCATCCGCAGGTGCAGCATAGAGCGTGCCAAACGCCCGGCGGGATGCCAAGCCCCAGCGCTCCACCAGTGCCGGATCGCCCGGGGCGAAGTCTTGCAACTCGCGCACACACAGGGTGCCATCGATGTGGAGTTGCGTCCGCTGGCGAAAGGAGCCTTGCGTGTAGTGATCTCCGAAGTGCTCGCGACCTAGCGCAAACACCTCCCAACCGGCAAACCGCGCCCCCTTGGCCAGTTGCACGTCCGTGTGGACACGACAGGCACTGCCGCCAAACAAGATAGTCTCCTGCGGCAGCCACTCAAGCGAAGCGCCCTCGTCAACGACGAGCGTCTGCCGCATCCTGCTCGATGCCCCCAGCGTGCGGTACACCTTGGCAGCGGCAGGAGTCGTCACCAACGCCGCTGTCCCGCCACGGGCATGCACATGCACGTCGAGACTATCCCCCCCAGCAACCCCGCCGGGGGGATGCAAGAGATACAAATGGCAAACCCCGTCCCCAGGATGAAACGGCCTCTGCACCGCCAGAGGTCCTCGCCCGTAACGCCGCACCAGAGTCGTGCGCCCACCACACACGCCGAACACCAGCGCGATCTTGGCCTCCCACCCCACGCTCATCGGAGCAAATGCCAGGGCCGCCGCATACCTACCCACTTGGTGGGGAGGAACACCATGCGCGACTGCAACACGCCTCGCACGACTACACCGAGAGGTGTTCGCGGATTAGGTCTTCGGTCAGATCGTCCAAGGGGCCGCCGGCGACTATGGCGCCCTTGGTCATCACGAAGAACCTCGTTGCCACTTGGCGGACGAAGGCAAGCTTCTGTTCCACCACCAGCACCGTCATGCGGAGCTCCTGGTTTAGGCGGACGATCACGTCGCCGATTTGGGTGACGATGTTGGGTTGGATGCCTTCCGTGGGTTCATCGAGGATGAGCAGGCGCGGGTCGAGCACCAAGGCGCGGCCGATGGCTAGCTGCTGTTGTTGGCCGCCGGATAGGTCGCCGCCTCGGCGGGTGCGCATATCGGCGAGGACCGGAAACAGTTCGTAAACCAGCTCCGGGACGGTGCGACGGTCCCTCGACAGCGCGCCGAGGCCAACCTCCAGGTTCTCCGCAACCGTAAGGAGCGGGAAGATCATCCGCCCCTGCGGCACGTAGCCAATGCCCAGCCGAGCTCGAAGTGCTGCGCCTTCGCTGCCGAGCTCGGTGCCGTCGAAGACCATCTCGCCGGAGTCGATGGGCAAGAGGCCCATCAGGCACTTGAGCAGCGTCGTCTTGCCGACTCCGTTGCGGCCGATGAGGCTGACGCAAGCACCAGTCTCGACATCCAGGTCCACATCCCACAGCGTGCGGCTCTGGCCATAGGACTGATTCAAGGTGCGAACGCGCAGCATGGCTTGCCCTACGACCCCTCTGTCTCGGCAGCCCCGAGGTACACCTCGCGCACCCGGGCATCGTCCTGCACGGCGTCGAACGAGCCTTCGGCCAGCACGCGGCCCTCGTGCAGCACCGTCACTTGCCGGGCGATGGAGCGGACGAAATCCATGTCGTGCTCCACCACGATCACGGAATGCTCGCCGGCGAGCGACACCAAGAGCTCGCCCGTGAGTTCGGACTCCTGCCGCGTCATGCCGGCAACCGGCTCGTCCACCAACAGCACCAAGGGGTTCTGCATCAGCAACATGCCGATCTCCAGCCACTGCTTCTCGCCGTGGGAGAGAGCGCCGGCAAGGGTGTCCGCGCCACGCGCCGCGTGGGCGCCGAGGCCCACCGTGCTCAGCACCTCCTCGATGCGGCCCCGCTCCTCGCCGCTGAGGCGCCGGAGCAATGTCGGCCAAACCCGCTTGTCCGCCGCCATCGCGAGTTCCAGGTTCTGATAGGGCGTGTGGCTCTCGAACACCGTCGGCTTCTGGAACTTGCGACCGATGCCGAGGGTGGCGATTTCGGCTTCCGGCAGACGCGTGAGGTCCAGTCGCTGGCCGTAGAACACCGAGCCGTAGTCGGGTCGGGTCTTGCCGGTGATGACATCCATCATCGTCGTCTTGCCGGCACCGTTGGGCCCGATGATGCAGTGCAGCTCGCCGGTTTCGATGTAAAGCGTCAGGTTGTCGAGCGCCTTGAAGCCATCGAAGCTGACGGTGAGTTCCTCGATGTAGAGGATGTAGCCATGGTCGGTGTCCACCAGTTCCGCACGGCTAGGGCGCTCGATCAGGAAATCCCACACCCGTTCGCGCTCGAGGAACTGTGCCCGGCGCGCCTCCGGGGTCCCGTTCGCCCCGCTCGCCGGGGCTTGGCCGGCGGTGTCAGGCATCGGCTGCCCCCGGTTGTGCCTGGTCAGAGTCTCGCTTCGACGAAAACCGCCGTGCAAGGCCCACGAGCCCTGCCGGCAGCGCCAGCGTCACGCCGACGAACAACCCACCGAGCGCGAACAGCCACACCTCCGGCATGGCGCCGGTGAGCACGGTCTTGGCATAGTTCACCACCACCGCCCCCAACGCCGCGCCGTAGAGCGTGCCGCGTCCACCGAGCGCCACCCACACCACCAGCTCAATCGAGTTGAGTGGATGGAACTCGCTCGGGTTGATGATCCCCACCTGTGGCACATAGAGCGCCCCAGCAATGCCCGCCAGCACCGCGGAAACGACGAACATCCACACCTGAAAGCGCTCCACCCGATAGCCGATGAAGCGCACTCGGTCCTGGGAGTCCCGCACCGCCGTCGCCACACGGCCAAGCTTCGAGCCAACGATGAAGCGGCAGAGGAGAAAGGTCCCCGCCAAGGCCGCCGCCGAAGCCACGAACAGCCCCGCCCGCACGCCGTCCGATTGCAGGTTCATGCCTAGGATGTCCTTGAAATCGGTAAGGCCATTGTTGCCGCCAAAGCCCATCTCGTTGCGAAAGAAGGCCAGCATCAAGGCATAGGTGAGCGCCTGGGTCATGATGGAGAGATACACGCCGCTGACGCGGGAACGAAAGGCGAGCCAGCCGAACACGAACGCGAGCAGCCCCGGCACCGCCATCACCATCAGCGCGGCGAACCAGAACTGATCGAAGCCGAGCCAATACCAAGGCAGTTCCTGCCAATTGAGGAACACCATGAAGTCCGGCAGCTCCGGATGGCCATACACGCCGCGATCGCCGATCTGGCGCATCAGGTACATGCCCATCGCATAGCCGCCCAAGGCGAAGAAGGCGCCATGGCCGAGGCTCAGGATGCCGCAATAGCCCCAGATCAGGTCCAGCGCCATCGCCAGCATAGCGAAGCACAGGTACTTGCCAATCAGCGTCACCGCATAGGTGGATAGGTGCAGTGGCGAGTCGTCGGGCACCGCAAGGTTGGCAAGCGGCACGAGCACGGCGAGCGCCGCGAGTACTGCCAGCAGCACCTTGCCGCCGGGGTCGCTCTCGAACAGCCGCCGCATCAACATGAGCTAGCAGCCTGTCGGACTTTGCTGTCTGACATGAACAGACGGTCGATGGGGTAC
>VXSY01000250.1 GCA_009837725.1 Gammaproteobacteria bacterium
GTTGTCCTTCCGGACGATGCCCGGCTTGCCGATCCTCCGCGCCAGCCAGCGCAGGTGCGCCAGCCGGTTCTTCACCGTGCCGTCCGACAGGCCCTGCCGGCGCCACTCCGCCACCAGCGCGTCGACGTGCCGCCCCTTGAACCCCCGCGCCCTCAGGCCCCGGCAACCGAGGCCGTGCAGGGTCTCCGCCGCCTGCGCCAGCACGAAGCGCCGGGCGCGGCGCGTGGCGTGCGACCCGCGCCGGTCGTCCTCCAGCAGCCGCAGCAGGTCGAAGTGCAGTTGGCGCATGGTTGCCGGTCTCCTCCCGATGGGGCGCGATGTTCGGCTCGAAGCTAGAGAGGGCCTCCGCCAGCGTCAACGACGGCGTGCTCACCGGACCGGTAAGCGCCGCCTGCCGGAACGGCAGGCACGGCAGCCATCGCCGAACGACAGCTCAATTTGTGGGGGCCTCGAATGACCGCGGCGTCGCCGCACCGGACGCGCCCCGCGACCGCGAACGCGGCCGGGAGCGAGTGTGGTTCGTTGAGTTCTAATGGGCGACCCGGCACCCGTCAGGGTGTCCGGACCCCGCACCTTCGTGCGGCAATGCCCGTCGACGCGTCTTCCCTCGCCGTCTCCTGCGGCGGCCGCGGCGTGTCCTGCGACAACTGGCCCGCCAGCCCTTCGGCACGCGCCGCGCCGCGCGGAGCCATTCGGCATGACGGAGTTCTCCGTCCCGCGCGATGCGTCGCACCACGTCCAGGTTCGCCGCACCGGTTTCCCGGCGGTGCGCGTCTCCGCGCCATGCGGCCTCTCCTGCCGTCGGTGGTTCGCCCCTGTCCGCGCGCTACCGCGAACATGGCGGACCGTGCCTTGCGATGCGTCGACCGCCAAATGCTGCGCCTGCAGCTCGGCACATTGCGCCGCCGTTCGGCGACGCCGTCATGCAGGGCTCTCCGGCCCTGCCATGTCGCGCGATGGCGACAGATTGACGCCGGGCACTCTAGCACCGCGTCACCACGCCGGCACCAGCTTTCTTCTTACCGAAGCGCTGGCCGCCGCTGGCCCAAACGCCGCATCTGCGCCCCGTCACTACCGGAAACTCCGTAGTGACGGGGCGGTGAGATAGTGCAAAAGGCCGCGGAACCACCAGCAGGCTCTGGATCACGCCGACGCGCTCGGCACCCAGTTCGGTCCAGGCGAACAGCCAGTTGTGGCGCCCCGTTGTCCCGCGCGTTCCGAAGGTCGCCGCCGCTCACGCGTGACTTGAGCCAAGCGGCGCCAGGCTGAACAGCCGGCGCGCACCGCACGTCGTCTACGTCGATGAACGCGTGCACCCATAGCCCGTGCCACTGGCCTGCTACGTCAGCCTCTCTGATTCCCTGATCGCAGGCTCCGCTGGGGCCCGCGCAATACGACAAGCGTACCGGCGAGGCTGTCGACAACTGTCACTACTTGCCTCTGACAACCGATCGCCTGGTCAAGACGGATTCGTCTCGCCCATGCCCGCCTCGAACTCAGTCCGACCAGCATCCTTCGGTGGCGGTCGCGCGCCCCGTCGTAGGCCTTAACTGCACACGACGGGTGCGCAGGGAGGTCTCACCAATCCTCTATTGGGAGGGACCCCTATCCGGCGGCGGCTCGCGCCTCGGCAGCCGCTTGGGACTTGGCCTTCTGGATTTGGTTGCGAATCTCACGCGCGGTGGCGTCGTGGACCTCCTTGGAAGCCATCCCGTCCAGACACACTCGCCCAGAGTTGTCCTTCAGGAAGCCGTCGAAGTCCGTACCCAAGCGCGCCCGCCTCGCTCTAAACTCCCGTTCTACAGAATAGATGCAGAGTTGGAGCCACGCCTCGCACTTGCTCCGGACAACCTGCTCCACCACCTCAGGATGCTCGGCGAAATCCGGTCGACTGTTGTACAGCGCCAGCAGTCGGACATACGTCTCTCCGTCGGTGTTCACGCTCACAACGTGTTGCGTGTCGTTTACGTAGTCGGTCACATCGTCGGCGTTGCCCAAGGACGTCCACTTGAAGACCTTCGGAGATATATCGGGCGGCACCTCCTCACCCCTTTGCCTGCCACTCCCGTCTACAAGTGGCCGGGGGCGTGGTCGCGGACGCGGTTGCGGCCGTTGCCTTTTGGGTGAATCATCGACGACTTCGCTTGGCTCGCCCGGGTCGTCGATCACCGAGTCTTGAATTGCGGATTCCCCTGCCTTCTGGAGGGTCTCCTCATCGTCATCCGACGCCCGGACCCTTCCCCTTGCCAATCGGCGGTAGTCCTTGATTCGGAAGAGTTCCGCGACCCTGGCGATCACCTCCTTGAGGTTCTCTTCATCCGATGTCGACTTTAGCCCTTCGAGTTGCTCTCTCACGTACTCCGCCAGGGCCTGCGCCTTGTCGGCCATCAGGCTGGCAAACTCCTGGCCGATTTCCTTGTAAGCGCCCGACACGTTCCCTTCGGCCTCGATGCGCAGGTCGTTCCGTGCTGTTGTCGGCTGAAGACGGTCCTGGTGCTTGGGGTCGACCAGCAGGACAACACGCTCGGCGCCCGTGTAAATGCCGAAGTCATTCATCAGACCGGCGGCCGCACGATGCCGGCGCAGTGCGTAAACCTCCACCACGCCCGTGCTCTCATGGAAGAGCGTGCCGAGAATCCGTCCATCGCTCCAGCCGTTGTGCTGGTTCTTGGTCCTCGCTTTTTCTTTCAGTAGGAACCAGCGCACCCGATACGGGCTGACCGCAAGATCGACGGTGCCATGAGCGAGTGTGATGTCCTTCAAACCGGCCTCGGCGCCATGGACGATGTAGGTCCCACGCCCGTTACTGACTTGGCCGCCGTTGGCTCTCGCGTTTTCCACACGGAGCTCAATGTCCTTGGGGATCCGCCAGAACTTAAAGTTGAGCTCGCGAATCGCCCAATGGAGATTGCCAGTGCTCCTTGAGGGCGCCGGGCTCAACGTCCGACACGTGTCGTCCGCGGGCCTTTCGCCGCAAAGCACCACCTGCGTCCCATGACCTGCATCGGTTATCCGAGCATAGGTCTCTGGTTCGACAGTCGGCGCCGTGGCGTACTCAATCTGTCCGGTCGCGGGGTCCTGCGCTTCCATGGCCGCGTAGTACCCATGGATCCGCCCGGTCTTGTGCCAAATCAGCTCTGCGGGCTCACCGTCTGTCACCTTGGACCGGTAGATCATCCCGGCGGGATTCAGTGGAAGCGCGGCTACCTTCGCGCCGATGCCGAAGTTCCCCCGCCCTCGCGATGTCATGGCAACCCGGAATGAGCTGTAGAGCTCGCCGCGGGCGATCCCTTCGCCCGTATCCGTTACCGCGAGCTTGCGAACGGGCACGCCATCGCCCATGTCCTGGTCGACCGCATGGACCAAAATCGATCCCCCCTCACCTGTGGCGGCGACCGCCTCAATTGAGTTCACCACGAGCTCCCGAAGCCATTGAAGGCGAGCACACTCGCCGTGCATTCGATCGACGAAATTCGTCACGGAGTGCGGGTCGGAGTCAAAGGAGAGCGGACGAGAGTTGGTGGACATGACTGTCCTCCTCTGCAAGTTCCTCGAAGTCCCGCCCGAGTCGGGGCGGCTTTTTCCGCGAAGGCGGCGATGTGCCGCGTGGCGCTTCTAGCCGCGTTCTTTTTCCGGGCGGGGCCTGAGCGCGGCCCGATCAAAGATGCGACATGGAACGCGAACTACTGTAGCGCAGAGGGCGACGCCCGTCCACCTGCCGGGGCCGTCGCAAAACCGGATTGACGCCGCCCGCGTTGTCGAACTATGGTTGTTCGACGAACCAATCAACAAACCGCTCTGCAACCCCCCATGGCAACCGAAATCCCATCCGCCATCCACACGGGTGACTGCGTCGAGTTCATGACGACGATGGACGCCGCCACCGTCGATCTGGTCGTTACGTCGCCGCCCTACGACGATTTGCGCGACTACAAGGGGTTCACGTTCGACTGCGTCGCGGTAGCCGAAGGGCTGGCCAAGGTGGTCAAGCGCGGGGGAGTCGTCGTCTGGGTAGTAGGGGACCGGATCAACGGCGGTCGCTCGCTAACGAGCTTCGATCACGCGTTCACTTTCCGCGACGCGGGATTCACGGTCTACGACGCAATGATTTTCAAAAAGCGCAACACCCCCTTTATGCGCAAACGGGCGTACACGAACTGCTACGAGTTCATGTTCATCTTCAGTCGTGGCATCCCCAAGACCTTTAACCCGTTGAGAAGCCCGAGCGTTCGTTCCGGTCCTGCTCCGCTCCCGTTCCTGAAAGGTACGGATGGCGTCAATCGCAAGACGCGACGGTCGTTGAGCGAGCACAAGGTGCGGACCAATATCTGGTCCTACGCCGTCGGCAAGAACGGCACGACGAGCGACATGTACGCCTTCCGGCACCCTGCCATGTTCCCCGAGAACCTCGCGCGCGACCACATCCTTTCCTGGTCTAACCCAGGCGACCTAGTGTTCGACCCGATGTGCGGGGCGGGGACGGCATGCAAGATGGCCAAAGCGACCGGTCGGCGCTGGCTTGGCGTTGACGTCAGTGCCGAGTACACGGCGATTGCCCGCCAGCGCGTGAACGACGTTGCCTCGGATTCCGTTGCGGCCCCAGGGTCGCGAGCGGATCCCTTCGATGCCCCCCTTCCTATCTGCCGCTGGTGCCCAAAAGAGATACCGGAAGCCCGCCTCCAGGCCACCGGGGGGCGCACCGTTACTTGCAGCCATGAGTGCTCGGATTTGAACAGAAGGAAGCGGCGTAGATAACTCAAGGTCGCGGAGCGCGCCAAACAGTCGTCGTCCCATGAGTCAGGGAAGTGAGGCCTTGTCTAGCCGTTGCCGGAACTCCCTGTTCCCGTCCCGTCTGAAGATTCCCTCGATCCATCCTCGGTCAACGACTTCTGGACGTCTTTGGTCGCTTGACCCACGTTGTCGATTGGCGATGAGTCAATGGTCACCCTGCCTGCCTTGAGCCACACCGCCAAGGTGAATATCGGATTCACTAGCCACATGAAGAAGGCAAAGACCGGGACGGGACACATCGCAAAGAAGACTAACGCCCGCCAGCCGCCACTGAGTTCGACCGTCGACTGAACGAAGAACAGGCACATCGCGATGGCAACTGCCACGGCGAGGCTGGCAACCTGCCCCACCCGCGAGAGTCCGCTACGCCATCGCCGCGCTCGCTCCACGAGGCTGTCGACCGCCGTAGCCGAGGACGTGTCGATGGCCGCGGCGACTTGGGTCTTCAGCTTTGGGTTGCCGAATCGGTTCTCCAGTCGCGCACGCAAATCACCCCAGATCCCCCAGATCAGGTTGACGGCGAATGCGAGTTCAAGGAATGACTCGAAGTCGCCAAACGGGGGCATAGGGAATCAAGGTTGAATCGAGACGACGCTCGTTCCGTGTGGCCAGAGGGCTCTAAACATCGTGTCCAGAGCACGCGCCGACCGCGGATCCCCGAAATTGACCGTTGCGCGCGCCAAGCTCGGGTCCGTCTCCAGACGATACGCCGAGCCGTCCATCACCATCCAATGGTGGCGGAAGTCAGCCTCCTTAAGAGCGGACTTGACGGCTTCGGTTGCTTGGGAGATCTCCAAGTTCCCGCGAAGCCTGCGCTCCGATTTCATGCGCTTGGCCAAGCGGATCAGCGGATGATCGTCAGGAGACCCACCTTCCTCGACGTCGAGCGACTGCTCGATCATGACGGCCATAGTCGCGTTGGGGCGCGTAAGCATGGTTTCCGCCGCATGCAGAACATGCGGGTTGTCGAAGGCTGCAACATGCCCCCCATCGATGTATCGCGCGAGTGCGCCCGAGTACATCCGTAGAGACCGCTTTGCATTTGCCAGGAACGTCCGCAGCAAGTACACGGCGTGTTGCGGCTTTCCGTTGCTGATCGTCAGGTTTTCCTGGGCCTTGAGCGCGCCATTCACGATCTCGAAGTACGTGCGCTCAGACTCGTTCCACGTTGATGCATCAAAGGCGTCGAAGTCACGCTGGGTCGTCATCCTCCGGTCTTTCCCCTTGCTTCTTGCCGCGTCATGTTTGAGAAAGGACGCGAGATTGTATTACGTCCCGATGCAACGTGCCGCACATGCCTAGCCTCCCTCCATCAGCGGATCCGCCGAGTGATCGAGCCTACAGCACTTTGGCCAATCAGCACGAGAGCGTCCACAATCACCTGGGCACCGCTCGGTTTGCACCGTCTTCGCGTCGACGCTAGTGAGCGCGTGAGGTAAGCCTTCGGGTAAGGCGGTGCAGCGCGGTGCCGAGGCCTCGCGTCGCTTGGGCCGCCATCCACTGCGACGAGGTGGCGCCATGATCGTCAGCAGCAGGAAACCCCATGATTTCCTGTGCTCCGTCCGAATCCGCTATTTGACCAGACATCATGGTTGCCCGCATTTGGCGACGTACATTGTCGCAGTGAGAATGCGTCATACCCGTTGACCGAACCGTTATTCTGAGCCGCTGTGGTAAGCGTTCGGTTAACCCGGTATGTGACGTGATGGCCTGACTGTCCTCTCGGCTGAAACACGGTACGGGCCGTTTTCCGCGACAGCGCTGGGTTTGTACGGCCTGCGATACCGGCCTAAACGAACGGTTATCGCTGTGCCGCTGTGCACTCCTACGCCCCGGAGTCCGGACGTCCGGCCGACAGCGACCGGTCGGAAGCGCGGAAACCGTCTGTGGACACTGTTGTGGTAATCGACAGACTTCCGAACCCCCGAGCCGCCAGCCTGGCACATTCGACTTTCGGAATGTTGCACACGGACAGGCCGTCTCGGCCTGGCGTGAAGGCCGCAGCGTATTGCCGCTTTAGGCCAGCTTGCGAAGCCTCGACCGAATCGCGCTTGACTGTCGGCCGAACTCGCTTGCGAGATCCGCCTCGTCCCACCCCGCGTCGTGCAGGTCCCGCAGCCTCTGGTCCTCTTCGGCTGTCCACCGCTCGTATGCCCTTGGGTGCCAGCGGCGGACCTCCTCCACATCATGGCCTTCACCTCGGTCCTGATCCTCGGGTACCTTGACAGCAAGCGCGTCCTCTCCGCGGCTCAGCCGCCAGACCGTCCCCGCAACGCGCTCGTCAACGTCGGCGGTGTCAGGCGCCTCGTTCCGCTCGGCGCGCAACTTCGGCAGCAACACCTCGCGGAAGGTCTCGTGATTGAACACCTCGATGCCATCGCGTCCGTTTCTCACGCCGCGGCCTTCGTAGGCCAGCACGAGGCACGCCCTTACAGGCGTTCCGCTCGGCAGTATCGCCTCGACGCTGCGTCGGCATGCGTGAAGTCGCCGAAGGACCTTGCCGAACGCCTCCTTCTGGACACGCCGGTACTTTGTCTCTATCACCCAGACGGTGTGCCGGGTCGCAACGATGTGGTCGATGTCGCCCGAGTCCATCACGCCGGTCACGTTGTGCGCGACTGCGCAGCCCTTCGCCGTGACCGCCTGCTCCAGCGCCCGGCCGATCTGGCGCTCGGCGAGATGTCCCTTGCGAAGCGGCTCCCACCGGCGTTTGCCCCAGAACCAGAAGTACGCGGCGCCCGCGAGCGAGGCGATGCCGATGCCGAGGATCGGCATCCATCCGGACCAGCGATAAAGACCCGCGCCCAAAATCACGCCCGCTCCAAGGAAAAACGCCGGCAACGGGCCGAACGCCTCTGCCAGCAACTCCGTTTCAAGGTATGCGCCGGCTTGGACTCGCACCGGCCTAGGTACCGGCACGTCGTCGTTGTCCATCGTGTCCTTGTTCGCCACACCCCGTTCCCAGCAACCCCAACGCGGGCACGCCATGCCGCGCCCTCCGACACAGCCTACTATCGCATGATGGCTCCGCTGCCACCCGCCGCTCCGCGCTCCCTCTCCCATCGACGTCGACTCTCGGCTCCGGCATGTTGTCCGATGGCGCCATCCGGCTTGGGCCTGCTTTGGGGGCAACCTAGATCGCCGCCGAACAGGGCGGGGCGTTTTCAGCCCCCGTGACTGAAACCTTGGCCTCGGTGAAGAGAGCAGCCGAATGGCGCGGGGTATTCCCGGTTGCCGGAAAGCGCCACGTGGTGCCAAATCCCGTGACAACTTCACGCTCAAGCGATTCGCCGACGACGGCACTGTGCCTTGGCATTCGGTGGGTCGGGCACCCATCGAGGATGCCAAGCAACGTGCGGAGCGCGCCGAGCCTGCCGTCAGCCTCGACGCTTGCGCAACGCCGACACACGTCCGCGAATCTCGCGCAGATCGCGCCGAACCGATTCCGACAGTTGGCGCACATCGCAAAGGATGTCGTGCCGGTCAGCGTCCAGGCAAAGGCTCGGACAACGCGTCAGCGAGGCGCGTCCAGGGGTGGCTCGGGCAGCGACGCCACCATCTGTCGCCAGACAGCCTCCCGCACCTCCCAAACGTCGCCGATCCCGGGATGCCGCCACGCCACACGAGATTGAGCTCGGTGACCACGAACTCGATGTGAGCGTTCAGCATGCCCGTCCGTTGAAGCTCAAAGGTCTCCAGCGGGTTGACGTCCTGCATCAGCCGGCGATAGTCCCGGCGTATCTCGCCTATCGACGGCACTCGGGCCTTCGTCTTCAACCGCTCTGTCCATCCCGTCGTTCCGCACTGACAATGGCCTTGTCCACATGAACCTAGCGTGAACGTCCCTGACGTGCTCGCGCTCGCGCGTGCGGAAAACGCGTCCGGCTTCCATCCACGCCAGCCAGACGGCGAGAAAACGTCCCGATTCCCCCCTCTCACCAGTCCAAATCGCCTGGTTGCTACAAGCGGCTACCACGCCACCCGACGGCCACCGCATCGTGCGCGCGCAGAACGTACCACCGAGGCGCTCCTGCCATCGCCCGAATACCACTAACGCCGGCAGTAATCCGAACTGGACAACGGCCAGTAAATCACGTTAAATCAAATTGTTGGATTCGGTTTTGCTCGGACAAGCCCGCCCCCTACGAAATGCGAGAAAAGCGAGGACGCTTTCCAAATATGTGACATGACCCATGGCTGATACGGTGGATGCGGCCACTCGCTCGCGCATCATGGCGAGCATCCGCGGCAAGGACACGAAGCCCGAAATGGTGCTTCGCAAGAGCCTCCACGCCCGCGGCTTTCGCTATCGCCTGCACGGCAAGGGTCTTCCGGGCAAGCCGGACATGGTGTTCCGTCGCTTCAACGCCGTCTGCTTCGTGCACGGCTGCTTCTGGCACCACCACGAAGGCTGCCGGTTTGCCACCACGCCCGCCACCCGCCCCGACTATTGGCTCAGCAAGTTCGAGGGCAACCAAGCGCGCGACAAGGCGGCCACCCGCAGCTTGCAAGAGTCCGGCTGGCGCGTCGCCGTCGTCTGGGAGTGCGATCTCAAGGGAGACGGTGCCACCACCACCGCCGAACGGGTCGCGCGATGGCTCGAAAGCGACCAGACGACCTTCCACTCGGACGACGGGTTTGCCCCAAGCGAGGAGGCAAGCGTCGTAGAAACCAGTTCGTAGGGGGCGGGCTTGTCCCGTCCCGGCGCGCCCTGACGGGCGCGTTGGCGGGGGCCGCTGTGCCCGCATTCGCTACAATTGCGCCATGAAGCTCCTCTTCCGCTGCGCTCGCGTCCGTGGCGCATAGCGTTTTCATTGATGGGCAGGCTGGCACCACCGGCCTTGAGATCGCCGCTCGGCTGGCTCGCCGGGGGGATCTTGCTGTGCTTCGGATCGAGGACCAGTGGCGCAAGGACGACTCGCGGCGACGGGAGTTGATGCGGCAGGCAGACGTGGTCGTGCTGTGCTTGCCGGATGACGCCGCGCGACAGGCGGTGGAACTCGCGCCCGATGGCCGGTTCCTGGATGCGAGCACGGCGCATCGGGTGGCTGCGGATTGGGTATATGGATTGCCGGAGCTTGAGGCGGAACAGCGACAGCGCATCCGCGATGCCCGGCGCGTGAGCAACCCGGGCTGCTATCCCACGGGGTTCATTCTTGCCGTGCGCCCGCTGATCGAGTCAGGGATGCTGCTGCCGACGACGCCGCTCAAGGTGAATGCGGTGTCGGGCTATTCCGGTGGTGGCAAGAGCCTGATCGCGAAGTATCGTGCCTGCGACTCCGAGGCCATGCGCGTGCGTCCCTACGGGCTTGCGCTGCGGCACAAGCACGTGCCGGAAATGCACCGCCATTCGCTGACTGACCTCGCGCCGGTGTTCGTCCCCACGGTGGGTCATTTCCATCAAGGCATGCTGGTGCAGGTGCCGCTTTCGGTGCGGGAGCTTTGCGGAGGCGACGCCGCGCGGGTGCGCGAAGTGCTTAGCGAGCGCTACGCGGACGAGGCGTTTGTCCACGTCCGTGAGTATCCGGTGCCGGAGGAGGCGCTTGACGCCGGCTTTCTCTCGGCCACGGAGCGCAACGGCAGCAACGATCTCGATCTCATGGTGTTCGGCCATGACGATCAAGTGTTGCTGGTGGCGAGATACGACAATCTCGGCAAGGGGGCATCCGGCGCTGCGGTGCAGAACCTCAACCTGATGCTGGGCTTGCCGGAAGCCACGGGCGTGCACCTGTCCCGCGAGCCGGCCTTGGAAGCCTCGTGATGCCCGTCGAGGAACTCGAGCGCCAATACGCGGCGCTGCAAGGTGCCAATCTCAAGCTCGATCTCACGCGCGGCAAGCCAGCGGCGGCGCAGCTAGACCTTTCCGACGAGCTCGACGGCATCCTGAACGGCGACTTCACTGCCGAGGACGGCACGGATGTGCGCAACTACGGCAACCTGCGCGGCATTCCCGAGGCGCGGCAACTCGGTGCCGAGCTCCTGGACGTGGCGCCCGAGGATGTAATGGCCGGCGGCAACGCGAGCCTAACGCTCATGTTCTATGTGCTCGACGCGGCCATGCACTACGGCATCTTGCATAGGCCGTGGCGTGACGCCGGCCCGGCGAAGGCGATCTGCCCGGTGCCAGGCTACGACCGTCACTTCACGTTGACCGATTCCTTCGGCATCGCGCCCGTCACGGTGCCGATCGGGGACGAAGGCCCGGACATGGATGCCGTCGAGCGTCTCGTGCAGGACGACCCCACCGTCCGCTGCATCTGGTGCGTGCCGAAGCACTCCAACCCCACGGGCTGTACCTATTCGCCCGAAGTGGTGGAGCGCATCGCCCGTCTGCCCAAGCTCGCATCGCCCGGCTTTCTGGTGCTTTGGGACAACGCCTATGCCGTACACGACTTCGAGTCGCCAGCGGTGGAGCTGACGCCGATCCTGCCCCTTGCGAAGGCCGCTGGAACCGCGGACGCCATCGCCATGTTCGCGTCCACGTCGAAGATCACCCATGCCGGCAGCGGCGTCGCCTTCCTCGGCGGCGGGGCGGAGTTGCTCGACGCCTTGGAGCGCCGCTTCTCGGCCTTCATGATCGGGCCGGACAAGGTGAACCAGTTGCGCCACGCCCGCTTGTTGAACGGTCGCCTGACGGAGCACATGCACAGCCATGCGGCGTCGGTACAGCCCAAGTTCGAGGCCGTGCAGGCAGGGTTGGAGCAAGGCTTGGGAGGCACCGGCCTTGCCACTTGGACCAGGCCTCGGGGCGGCTACTTCGTCTCGCTCAACACGCAGCCTGGTCTCGCCAAGGAGGTCGTTGCACTTGCCGCTGATGCCGGCGTCGTGCTGACGCCGGCTGGTGCGACGTTTCCGGGCGGCAAGGATCCGGACGACCGCAACATTCGCATTGCCCCCACCTTCGCCACCCTTGACGAAGTGGTGGCAGCCATAGATGTGCTCGCCCTATGCATACGGCTTGCATCCGCACGAAAGTCCACGGAGGCAGCGTGAGCGAACCGACCCCCGAAGCGAGCCCGGAAGCGATCGTCAACTTCCACCATCTGGCATTGCCCCATGCCGTCATGGATGCGATCGATGATCTCGGCTTCACCGACTGCACGCCCATTCAGAGCGAAGTGCTGCCGTTCAGCCTTGCCGACTACGACGTAACCGGACAGGCCCAGACCGGCACCGGCAAGACCGCAGCCTTCCTCATCACCATCCTCGCGCGTCAGATCGAGCACCCGTTGGCGCGGCCCAATCCGCCCGGATTCGCCCGTTCGCTGGTGCTGGCGCCGACGCGGGAACTGGCGCTGCAGATCGAAGCGGATGCCCGAGATCTCTCCCGCTACACGGACGCCGTCATCGGCGTCGCCGTGGGCGGCATCGACTTCGAGAAGCAACAATCGCAGCTTCGGCGCTGGCCCATCGACATCCTCGTCGCGACGCCTGGGCGCCTCTTGGACTTCGTCCGGCGACGGTCGGTGGACTTGAGCCGTGTGGAGGTGCTGGTGATCGATGAGGCGGACCGAATGCTCGACATGGGCTTCATCCCGGACGTGCGCCGAATCGTCTATCAGACGCCCAAGAAGCGCTCCCGACAGACCCTCTTTTTCAGCGCCACCTTCAATGCCGACGTGATGAATCTGGCGCAGCAGTGGACGCTGGAGCCAGAGCACGTCGCCATCGAGCCGGAGTCGGTGGCTGTGGACACCGTGGACCAGCGCTTCTGGCTGATGGACGCGAGCAACAAGCGCGACATCCTCCTGCGCTTCGTGCAGGGCGAGCAACCAGACCACACGCTAGTGTTCGTCAATCGTCGCGATCAGGTTCACAATCTGGTGCGTGACCTCAGGCGCCGCGGCGTGGACTGCGAAGCGCTGGCGGGCGACATTCCGCAGCGCAAGCGCATCGCGACGCTGAATCGCTTCAAGGAAGGGCACACCAACCTCTTGGTGGCGACGGACGTGGCTGGGCGGGGCATCCACGTGGAAGGAATCAGCCACGTGGTGAACTATCAGTTGCCCGAGGAGGCGGAGGACTATGTGCATCGCATCGGTCGCACCGGGCGCGCCGGCGCCTCCGGGGTCGCCATCAGCTTCGTTTCCGAAGACGACGCCTTCAATCTGCCGGCAATTGAAGCGTTCCTGGGGCACGAGGTGGAATGCACACAACCAGAGTTTGGCGCGGAAGCGGAATGACGTGGTGTCTACTGCACTTTTTGGGGGCCGTCGGAGGGGAGGGCATCCCGCCCTCCATCACACCGTAGGCCAGCGGTTGCGAAGCACTGCAGACGCGCTCGTAGAGCGCACAGGCGCATGGCACACTCGCTGCACGCACACGGGAATTCTGCAAAGGGGCTCGCAGGAGGCACGCCTAACGGCGCGCGTGGAGGGCGGGACGCCCTCCCTCCGACGGCTCCCCAAAGGTGCAGTAGAAGTCAAAGTGAGACACTACCCGGATTGAGCAGCGCCTGAGGGAGGCCAGCAGCCATGAGTGAAACCACCCCCGTCGGCATCGTTCAGATGTGCGCGACCTCGGATGTGGAGGCGAATCTCACGAGCGCATTGGGGCTGGCGCGGGAAGCGGCCGAGGCTGGCGCGAAGGTGGTGTTCTTGCCGGAGGCCTTCGCCTACATCGGCAGCGAACGCGAACGTCGCCAATGGCTTGAGCCGCTGCCGAAAGGCGGCCCAATTCTGGCCCGCTGCCAGGCCCTGGCGCGGGATTGCGCGGTGCATCTGGTGTTCGGCGGCTTCCATGAACAAGCTGCCGATGGGCGTGCACACAATACCTGCGTGCACCTTGGCCCGGACGGCGAGATCGCGGCGCTGTATCGCAAGATCCATCTGTTCGATGCGGACCTGGCCGACGGCACACGCCTGCTCGAATCGCGCGGCACGGCGCCGGGTGATCGCGCCGTAGTCACTCGCGCGCCCTTCGGCGCCCTCGGTCTCACGGTCTGCTATGACATCCGCTTCCCGGCGCTGTATCAACGCCTCGCTGACATGGGCGCAATCGCCCTCACCGCGCCGAGCGCGTTCACCCGCACCACCGGCCGCGACCATTGGGAAGTGCTCATGCGGGCACGCGCCATCGAAACCCAGTGCTACATGATCGCCCCGGCACAGCATGGCGACCACGGTCACCGGGGGCGCCAGTCTTGGGGCCACGGCTTGATCGTGGACCCTTGGGGCGACGTGATCGCCTCGTGCGACGGCGGCGACGGCTTCGCGGTGGCGGATGTGGACCCCGCGCGGGTGACCGAAGTGCGGGGGCAGTTGCCAAGCCTCGCCAACCGACGTGCCTTCTGCTGAAGGCGTGTCCCTGTAGCGGTGTCCGCGTCGTCCGGTCCAATCTCGGCCAGCAATCCCCTGCTGATGCTCGCCGCCTTTGTGGTGGTGGTGGCTGGCATCAAGGCTGCCGAGGAGTTGATGGTGCCGTTTCTGTTGGCGGCGTTCCTTGCCACCATCGCCGCCACCCCGGTGTTCTGGATGGCACGGCACCGGATTCCCGTGAGCCTCGCCATCGCCGTCGTGGTAGCGGCCCTGATTGCCGTTCTGTTAGGCGTTGGGGCGGTGGTGGCAAGCAGCGTGGACGACTTTCGCGAGCAGATGCCGTTCTATGGGGAACGGCTCAACGCCCTCGTGGCCGGCGGTGCGGCACTCGCGCTGCGGCTTGGCTTTGACCTGTCCGAGGTCTCGGCCTTGGACGGTCTCGATCCGTCGCAGGCGTTCACGCTGGCTGGCAACATGCTGGCGGGTTTTGGCAACGTGCTCTCGAACGGCTTCCTCATCTTGCTCACGGTGATCTTCATTCTCGGCGAAGCATCGAGCTTCCCCGCCAAGCTCAAAGCCGTGCTGAAGGTGCCGGAACGCGACCTGCCGCACTTTCGCCGCTTTGCCGACAACGTGAATCGCTACATCGCCATCAAGACAGCAATCAGTGCCGCTACCGGAATCGTCGTTTGGGTGGCCATGTGGATCATTGGCGTCGACTTTCCGGCGCTCTGGGGGCTCTTGGCGTTTCTGCTCAACTACGTACCCACCATTGGCAGCCTCATCGCCGCGGCGCCGCCCGTGCTGCTGGCGCTGGTGCAACTTGGCGCATGGCACGCCGCCGCAGTGGCAGCGGTGTTTGCCGTCACCAATGTCGGCTTCGGCAACGTCGTCGAGCCGCGCTTCATGGGGCGAGGGCTTGGGCTTTCGACGCTGGTGGTGTTCCTGTCGCTGGTGTTCTGGGGTTGGATGCTGGGCCCCGTGGGGATGTTGCTGTCCGTGCCCCTGACGATGACTTTGAAGATCGCGCTGGAAGCGAATCCAGGAACGACTTGGCTTGCGCTCCTGCTTGGGCCGGCGACGGCGGCGGCTCGTGATGCTCCACCCGCCGAGGCGGCGCCGTGAGTTTCGAGCGGGCGAACATCGAACGCATGACCGGCTACGGCTATGGCGAGCAGCCGGACGATGCCAAGGTCATCAAGCTCAATACCAACGAGAATCCGTATCCGCCGTCTCCGGCAGTGGCGCGGGCGTTGGCGGCGGTGGACGTCGCGTCGCTGCGGCGTTACCCGCCCGCGACGGCATTGGGTTTCCGGCGGCTTGCCGCCGAGCGCTTTGGGCTGCAACCGGATGAGGTCGTCGCCACCAACGGCGGCGACGAGGCCTTGCGGCTGGCGCTGACGACCTTCGTGGACCCCGGTGCGGCCTTCGGCATGGCGTCGCCGAGCTACTCCCTCTATCCGGTGCTGGCGTCGATTCAAGACTGCCGATTGGTGGCCGTGGAACTTGGCGACGGCTGGCTGCCGCCGGCGGACTTGGCGGCGCGACTCAATGCCGAGGACGTTCGCCTGACGTGCCTAGTCAACCCGCACGCTCCTTCCGGTGCACTGCTCGATGCCGAGGCCATTGCCGCGTTGGCGGAGGGCCTCAACGGCGTCTTGCTAGTGGACGAGGCGTACGTCGACTTCGTGGATCCTAGCTTGCATCACGACCTGACGGGACTCGTCCATCGCTTCGACAACCTCCTGCTGCTCCGAACGCTGTCGAAGGGGTATTCGCTGGCGGGTGTGCGCTTCGGTTTCCTGCTCGGCAACGCAGGTCTGATCGAGCCGATCCGCGGCAAGACCCGCGACAGCTACAACGTCAGCGTGCTGGCGCAGGCGGCGGCGGAAGCGGCGTTCGGCGACGTAGAGCATGCGAAGGCGTCTTGGGCAGCGGTGCGGAGGGAAAGGCAGCGGTTGCGCGAGCGTCTTCTGTCGGCCGGATTCGACATTCCCGCCTCTGAGGCGAACTTCCTGCTGGCGGCGCCGCCAGCCGACGCTCCGCCGGCCCAGGCCATCTACGCCGCACTGCGGGGGCGAGGCATTCTCCTGCGTCACTTCGACACGCCGCGCCTCGCCAATCGGCTGCGCATAACCGTCGGCACGCCGGAGGAGAACGACGCCCTGCTGGGCGCCCTTCGGGAAACACTTCGACCTAGGAATGAACGATGCTGATCACCCGAAAGGAGATGATGCAGATGCCGGAGCGACGGCGCGTGCATCCGTTCAACGACAATGGCGTGCGTCATTCCCGCGCCATATCCGACGCCACCGGGATGACCCGCATCGGCATCCATCTGGTGCGGCTGGAGCCGGGGCGCGACAGCACCACCTTCCACTACCACGATCAGGACGAGGAGTTCCTCTACGTCGTCTCGGGCCGAGGCATTGCCGAGATTGGCGACGAAACCTTCGAGGTGGGGCCCGGCGACTTCATGGGCTTCACCGCGCCATCGCCGGCACACATGCTGCGCAACCCGTTCGAGGAGGACCTCGTGTACCTGATGGGCGGCGAGCGCAACATCGCCGACGTGGTGCACTACCCCCGCATCGGCCGCACCCTCGTCAAGAGCAACGGCGCGCGCGTTTGGCTGCACGACACGGACGGGCATCGCTGAAGGCGCGCCCGTTAGGGCGCGCAGGTTCGGCAGCGAGCTGGCGACGCGCGGGTATCATTCGTGCCATGCGCTATGTGTCCACCCGTGGCGGCACCACGCCGATGGCTTTCTCCGACGCGGTGATGGCGGGGCTGGCGGCGGACGGGGGATTGCTCGTGCCGGAGACCTTGCCGGACATCAGCGACCGGCTCGACGACTGGCGTGGCCGTTCCTTCGTGGAAACCGCCCAGGCCGTGTTCCGGCTCTACGTCGACGACATCCCGCACGAAGAGCTTGATGCTCTGATTGCCGAGGCGTTTGCCACCTTCGACCATCGGGAGGTCATTCCGTTGGTGGAGGTGGGCGACGTTCGGGTGCTGGAGCTGTTCCACGGGCCCACACTCGCTTTCAAGGACGTTGCCTTGCAGGTGCTAGGACGACTCTTCGAGCACATCCTTGCGCGGCGTGGCGGCGACCTCAACATCGTCGGCGCCACCAGCGGCGACACCGGCAGCGCGGCCATCGCCGCCGTCGCGGGTCGCGCCAACATGGCCATCTTCGTCATGTTCCCGGACGGCCGCACCAGCCCGTTACAGGAACTGCAGATGACGGCGGTAGCCGACGCCAACGTCCACTGCCTCGCCGTGGACGGCAGCTTCGATGACTGCCAGCGGATGCTGAAGGCGGCCTTTGCCGATCAAGACTTCAAGGCTCGCCACCGCCTGGGTGCCGTCAACTCGGTCAACTGGGCACGCATCCTGGCTCAGATCAGCTATCACATGCACGTCAGCATCAACGCCGACGGACCCTGCACACTGGCCGTACCCACCGGCAATTTCGGCAACATCCTCGCCGGCACCGTGGCGCGGGAGATGGGCGCTCCCATCGAGCAGTTGATCCTCGCCACCAACGAGAACGACATACTGGCGCGCTTCTTCGACACCGGCGTCTATGCCCGCGGCGCAGTGCATCAGACGCTGAGCCCAAGCATGGACATCCAGGTGGCCAGCAACCTCGAACGCTACCTGTTCCTGCGCTTCGGTCGCGACCCAGAGCGAGTGCGCGCCTTCATGTCGGCCTTCTCGGAACACGGTCGCGCCAAGATCGGCGGCAGCCGCACGGGCGAGAATCGCGTGGACGAAGCCATCACCGCCGTTCGAGTCGATGCTCAAGAAACCCTCGACACGATCGCCGAGACACACGCAAGCCACGGCTATCTCTTGGACCCGCACACAGCAGTAGGCGTCGCCGCAGCCCGCCGAACTGCCGATGCGAGCATCCGCCCCATCTGCCTAGCCACGGCACACCCGGCGAAGTTTCCGGAAACAGTCGCCCGCGCCACCGGCCAAGACCCGCCCCTACACCCGAGCCTATCCCGCCTACGCCCGGAAGACGCCCGAAAGACGCCGATTCCTGCAACGCCCACGGCGCTCAAGAGCTACATTGCCGAGCAGGACGACCTTGCCGCCTGTGCCGGAGAAGGCGGCACCTCGTAGCTGGAGTGGTGAGCGAAGACGAACTCCAGGCCCGCGTTCGCATGGATCCCCGCGGTGGACGACGCGAAGCGGAGTCCATAGCGTCCTCGCTCTTGGAGGGCGGCGGGTATCAGCCCACACGCGCTGTCTAGGCAGGCTAGGCAGCGGCGCGGCCGCGACGCGGGAAACACGTAACGTCGGTGTCGCGGTGGACACCGCGCGCTGCGCCGATGGCGTAGGAGGTGGCCCACGTTGTGTAGGACGAAATGTTTGTGTGTCGGGAGGGCCAACCCTGCCTAGACGACCCACCCCAAAGCGAACCGTGCCGCCACGTGGAATCCCAATGCCAAGAAGCCCATCGCGGCGGCTTTCGAGATCGAGGCGGCAAACCATTGGCGGTAGCCGATCGCCACTAGTGCGGCGACCCACACCTCGACTAACGGAGGCACGGGAAACCCCAGAGAGTGGGCTCGGTCGAGGCCGAAGAACACGACATCCAGGGCGATAGAGTCCCGCTCCCACCATTGACGTACCACCGCGCTAGCCACTCTGACGATGTCGGTCACCAATGTCGGAAGCGATGCCCAAGCGACCAGACTCACGGAGTCGTGGAAACTGACCCCGTCCCTTGTGACGTTCCCGGCGATCCACAGGACGATGGCGAACATCAAGAGGAGGACGATGACGGCGGCGGCGGCACTTAGCACGAGGACCGCAATCATGGCCGGCTGCAAGATGCCCGAGGTGATGCGTGCCCGTCGCTCGGCGGGAGGGCCCTCGATGACGGCAGCACCCGCATCGTTGGCGATCAGGGTGTCGAGGGGAACCATGAATGTCGTGAGAGCGACCGCAGCCGCCCCGACGACTAGTAGCAGGATTGGGAGCAAGATGGGCCGTTCGTTGCGCAAGCCAGCGAAGGCCCCGGATGGCGTCGCGAAGACGGCGCGGACAGTGTTGAAGCGACTCGTGGTCACACCGCGGATCTGACCACGATGGGTTCGGTGTCGCAAACCCGTCGGACGGACGGGCTGGCTGCAAGGAGCGACGTCCGAGAGTAAAGGCTGTTTTGGGCGCTAGCACGGACTAGCGCCTCTGCACAGCCCGCAGGCGGCCCCCCCTCCGAGAAACGGCGAGGAACGCCGTTTCTCGACTCC
>VXSY01000163.1 GCA_009837725.1 Gammaproteobacteria bacterium
AGGCCTGCAGAGACGTCCCTTCCTTCAACCCACGTCGAACCAGTCGCCTCCTTCGGGGCGGGGGCGGACGTGGCCGGCGGTGGGGGTTGCGAAGTGCGTGCCGATTACCAGCGTTTCGGAATCGGATAGGTCCGCCAGGAGCCCCTCTCTCGTGCGTCTTGCTTCCGACTGGTCGTAATCGGCGGAACTGCACCAATCGGTGCGGGTCATTTGGCAGGGGTGGTGAATGCAATCGCCGGTGATGAGGGCTTCCTCGCCGGCCGAGGAAATGCGGACGCTGACGTGACCGGGGGTATGGCCGGGGGTGGGCACCAGTTGGATGCCGGGAGCGACGACATGATCCGTCGCGACGAAATCCACGAGGCCGGCGTCCAGCACCGGGCGCACCGAGTCGGCAATGATGGAGTCGCGACGGGTTTCGTCGTCTTCGGACTCCCAATAGCGGAACTCGTGCTCGCCAATCAGGTAGCGGGCGTTGGGGAAGGTCGGCACCCACTCGCCGTCTACGAGCATCGTGTTCCAGCCAACGTGATCGACGTGCAGGTGGGTGCAGAGCACGGTGTCGACGGTCTCGCGCGGATAGCCGGCAGCCTCCATGTCGGCCAGGAAGCTGGTCTGCAAATGGCTCCAAGTGGGGATGGCGCGTTCCTTGTCGTTGCCGATGCAGGTGTCCACGACGATGCGGCGCTCGCCAGTGTCCAGCACCAGTGCGTGGATGCTCATCACCAAGTTGCCCTTCGCGTCCATGAAGTGCGGCTGCATCCATGGATACGCGAGACAAGCTTCCCGTGTGGCATCCGGGAGGATGAAGCGCGACCCGCCGGTGACTTCCATCTCCACCACCCGCGTGATGCGCACGTCGCCCACGTTCCAAACCTCGTTCATGGCGCTCCCCTCCTCGTTGTCTACACCCGCGAGAGTCACAGCCATTGGCGGCCCGCGCAACCCCTCATGGCTCGCTAGATTCCTTGAGTGGGCTAATGCCCACGGTCTTCCCTGCGTTTCCGAGGGCTTCGTAGGGGCGGGGCTTGTCCCCGCCCGTGTCAGGCACTGCGCCGCTCCCGCCCCTTTCCTTCGGGGCGTAGCCGGCCTATCTTCGCGGGATTCGATCAAGCAGGGTGAAACGGTCATGGGCGTTCGCGACGTGATATCGACGGTGGTGCAGTTGCCGGCGCTGCTGAAGCTCAAGAAGGCCATGACGCCTCGGCCCCCAGACGAACAGGGTTCCTTGGGCGAGCTTGCCGAGCGCAACGCGACGATGTTCGGCGAGCGCACTGCCCTAGTGTTCGAGGGGGAGTCCGTAACTTGGGCAGAACTCAATGCCCGCGCCAACCGCTTTGCTGGCGTCTTGCGCGACGCAGGCGTCGAGCCGGGCGACGCCGTGAGCGTGATGATGCAAAACAGCATCGACATGCTGGCGGTCGTGCTAGCGGCCAACAAGATCGGCCTCATTGCCTCGCTCATAAACACCAACCTTACCGGGCGGCCGCTCAGTCATTGCCTCACGGTGACGCAGTCGAAGAAGTGCGTCTTCGGCGCGGAGCTCAGTGAGGCGATTGCCGGCGTGAAGTCCGAACTGCACCTCGAAGAAGGCAGCGACTACCTGTTCGTGCCGGACAACGAGGCGCCCGCACCCAACTGGGCCACCGACTTCATGGCCCTCAGTCAAGGCCAGTCCGAGGCCAACCCCGCGGACACCGCCAACCGAACCCTGGGCGAGCAGGCCTTCCACATCTTTACTTCCGGCACTACCGGTCTGCCGAAGGCGGCCATCGTCTCCAACTGGCGCTGCCTGATGGGCGGTGGCGCGGCAGCGCGGGGAGGACTGCGCATCACGGAGAAGGACCGCCTCTACTGCTGCATGCCGCTGTATCACGGCAGCGCGCTCATCATCGGCTTTGGCGCCGTGCTCGACTCCGGCGCCTCCATGTTCCTGCGCCGTCGCTTCTCGGCCAGCGCCTTTCTCGGGGACGTGCGCGAGCACGGTTGCACGGCACTGCTCTACATCGGCGAACTCTGCCGCTATCTGATGGCGACACCGCCGCTGCCCGACGATGCCAACAATCCGGTGCGCACCGCGATGGGCAATGGCCTCCGACCCGATCTTTGGCTCGACTTCAAGAGCCGCTTTGGCATTGAGCGCATCTCAGAGTTCTACGCCGCCAGCGAAGGCAACATCTCGTTTGCCAATTTCCTCAACAAGGACTGCACGATCGGCCTCACGTCCAACCGCGTCGCGGTGGTGGCCTACGACGTGGACGCGGACGAGATCGTCCGCGGAGACGACGGCAAGTGTCGCAATGTCGCGAGCGGCGAGCCAGGCCTGCTGCTCGGCCACATCAATCCGCTGGCCAAGTTCGAGGGCTACACCGATGCCGAGGCGACCGAGCGCAAGATCGTTCGCGATGCCTTCGAGGAAGGGGATGCCTGGTTCAACACCGGCGACCTGATCCGCGAGGTGGACGTGGGCTTTACCCTCGGCTATCCCCATTATCAGTTTGTGGACCGTGTCGGCGACACCTTCCGCTGGAAGTCCGAAAACGTCTCCACCAACGAGGTGGGCGAAATCCTGAACGGCTTCGACGATGTGGAGTTCTGCAACGTCTATGGCGTGGAAGTGCCCGGTAGCGACGGCCGCGCCGGCATGGCGGCCGTGCGGCTGGCGGAGGGTGTGGACGGACTGCGCCTCGATGCACTGGCGGCGTGGGTGAACCGAGAGTTGCCGTCCTACGCCCGCCCCATCTTCGTGCGCCAGCAATCCGACATCGACGTAACCGGCACGTTCAAGATGGTGAAGGGCGACCTTCGCCGCGAGGCGTACGACATCACGGCGATTGACGACCCGGTGTTCGTGATGAAGCCGGGCAGTTCGGAGTACGAGCTGCTCGATGAGGAGTATCTCAAGACGATCCAGGCTGGCGAGGCGGGTTTCTAACCGGCTCGAATCCACCAGTGGATGCGGCTCGGCACCTCTCAATGTGCGTTCCCCAATGCAGCCCGCCAAGTCCTCTACCAAGGCGATGACCGGGCTTGCACCGGCTGCCGAGGACGCGCAGGAACGCGCTGCCTCGCGGCGCAACGCTGCTCGTCGCCGACGCAATCGGCGGCTGGAAGCGGCGGCGCCCATCCTCCTACGAGTCGTGGCGCGGGGGCTTGCGCTGTTGCCTTTACCTGTTGCCCATGCCCTGGCGGTCGTCGTCGCCAACACCCAATGGCTGCTTGGCACCCGCGCCGCCCGCACCACGCAAGAGAACATCGAACGGTGCTTTCCGTCATTGTCGCAACGCGACCGACGAAGGCTCGCACGCCAGAGCCTCGCCGAGACCGCCAAGACCTTCGCCGAGACGGGCCTCGTCTGGCACGGCAGCCCGAGCCGTACAGCACGCCTTGTGCAGAGCGTGCAGGGCATGGAGCACGTCGAATCCGCCCCCGGCGCCGTGCTGGTGCTGATGCCGCACTTCGGCAACTGGGAGCTCCTCGGCCATGTGTTCGGCTGCGGCCCGGGGCTTACCTGCCTGTACGCACCCCCCAAGATCAGGAGCCTCGAGTCGCTCGTGTGCCGGGCCCGGACGCGCTGGGGCGTACGCGTCGCACCCACCACACCGCGCGGTCTCAAGCATTTCTATTCCGTCGCCCGCGACAACGGCATCGTTGGCTTGCTCCCCGATCAAACACCACCGCCATCGGCCGCCGTCGATGCACCGTTCTTCGGCCAAGATGTGCTGACGATGGTGCTGGCTCACCGGCTCATCATGCGCGTGCAGCCACGGGTGGTGATGGCCTGGGTGGAACGCACGGGACGAGGCTTCGCCGCCCACATCGAGCCGTTGCACGGCGATGTTTACTCTGCCGACGCGGCGACCAGTGCCGCGGCGATGAACGTCGCGATCGAGCAGGTGGTGCGTCGCAGCCCGGCGCAGTACCAATGGGAGTACAAGCGCTTTCGGCGCCGCCGCAACCGCTCCGCCCGTTCGAGCGCGCACGGCGAATGACCGCAACGCAAATCGACTCGTTCGACCCTCACCCCGAGTTCCGTGGCTTCCGCCTCAGAACGCCGGAACTGCATGTGACCATCATCGAGCACGGCGGCACGGTGACCAGCGTCGAGGCGCCAGATCGCGACGGCACATTCGCCAACGTGCTGCTCGGCTGCCCGACGTTGGACGGCTACCTGGGTCGCCACCCGCACTTCAACTGCCTCGTCGGACGCTATGCCAACCGCATCGCCGGGGCGCGGTTCGAACTCGACGGCGAAGTCCACGATCTCGATGCCAACATCCCGCCACACCAGTTGCACGGCGGAAGACGTGGCTTTGGGGTTCGCCATTGGCAAGGCTCCGTGGAAGACCGCGCGGTGGTGCTGCGGCTCACCAGCAAAGCTGACGACGGCGGCTATCCGGGAACGCTCGAAGTCACGGCGCGCTACTCCCTCGCCGGCAACCGCCTGGCGCTCGACTTCGAGGCGACCACAGACGCGTCCACGCCGGTGAGCCTGACCTCGCACGGATATTTCAACCTGAGCGGAACTCCGGGCTCGACCGTAGAGGATCACGAGGTTGCCATCGCGGCTTCCCGCTACTTGCCGGTGAGCGAGGAGCTCCTGCAACTCGGCGAACTGCAGCCGGTGAACGACACGCCGTTTGACCTGCGCCAAGCGGTCGCGCTTGGGGAACGGCTGTTCCTACGAGACCCGCAACTGCTGCGAGCCGGCGGCTTCGACCACACCTTCGTCATCGATGGCACCGGCATGCGTGAAGCAGCTCATGTCCATCACCGCGCCAGCGGACGCTCGCTCACCATCCACACCGACCAACCCGGCGTGCAGCTCTACACGGGCAACACGCTCGACGAGTTCAGCGCCGGCGGCGTGCCGTACACGCGCCACGGTGCCCTATGCCTCGAAACCCAGCAGTTTCCCGACGCTCCCAACCACGCCGCCTATCTGCGCCATTGCCCGCATGCCATCCTGCGCCCCGGTGACGTGTGGCGAGCATCGACCACATTCACGTTTGGCACAGGCGGCGGCCAACGTCCGCAACCTCGATGACGCACGGGCTTCTGGCGTTGTTCGGGGCTGGCGCTTTGTTGGCGTTGTCTGGGGCGTGGGCTGCGGTGGCCTTGGCCGGCTCCGCTGCGTGCGCGCCTTCGGCACGCTTGGAGGGCGGGCGCCTCCGTCCAAAAGAGGCCCTCGCTAGGCAGGGGCTGGTTTACCTGCAGGGCGCTTGCGTCGTGGGTTCCCTAGGCCCAGGTCAGTGCGCCGTCGCTGTGGCCGAATGAGTCGCTCTCGACGCCCATCGTGCGAAGCAGCGTGACGAAGAGGTTGGAGAGGGGCGCGTCCTGGGCGCCGTTCTCGCCCCGTCCCGCCATCACGTGGCTGCCGTGGCGGAAGGGGCCGCCGGCGACGAGGATCGGCAGGTGCGTGGCGCTGTGCGAGTTGGCGTTGCCGAGGTTGCTGCCGAACAGCACGGCGGTGGATGCGAGGAGGTCGTGGCCGCGCATGGCGGTGAGGAAGTCACCGAAGGCGGACACCAGCGCAGACTCCACCTTGCGAAGCTGACCAATCTTTGCCTCGTCCTGGCCGTGGTGGCTGAGGCCGTGGTGCTCGCCGGAGACGCCTGGCACCTTCGGCACGACGCCGTGGTCCTGAATCATCAGGCTCACCACGCGGGAGGAATCCGTTTCCAGGATCAAAGGCACCATGTTCAGCATCAAGCGCACGCGGCCGACGATGTCGGCGTTGTCCTTGATGTCCTCCGGCGACTCGGCAGCAACCTTGGGCTTGGGGCGATCGAGCCAGGCGCGCATTTCGGTGAGTTCCCGCTCCGCGGTGCGCACCGCCTCGAAGTACGCGGCGAGCTTGTGGCGATCCGTGGAGCTGACCTGGCGCAACAGTTGCTCCCGACCAGCGCTCAAGTGATCGAGGATGCTGCCGCCGTCCACCAGCCTACGAGTTTCCTTGGCCACTTCTTCAGCATTGCCCTGCAGGAACAGGCGAGCGAAGAGCGCTGCGGGGCTCGTCTCGGCCGGCACCATCACCCCGCTCTCTGTGTAGGACTGGCTCTGCGGGCTTGTGGTGCCGAGCACGATGGACGGAAATCTCGTCACGTAGCCCAGATGGTCCGCTGCGGCCTGATCGAGGGAGATCGTGTTGCGGAAGCCGTCGAGGCCCGGATGCTCCGCCGAGGTGAGCCAGGTGATCTCCGAGTTGTGCGCCTGTCGCCCGCTCTGGTTGGCGTGGGCGAGGCCGGAGATGAGGGTGTAGTGCTGTCGATGCTGGTCGATCAGCGCAAGGTACTCGCCGGCTTCGTAGTCCCTGCCCTCCGACTTCGGAAACCACGAGTCGGCATAGAGCCCAAGCGTCGCACAGACATTGACCATTCGCTCCGGGGGTTCGGGCATGTCCGCCCAGGAGAGAGTCTCCAGCACCGGCAGCGACATCGCTACACCCGAGGTCTTGAGCGCGCCCTTGAGGAAGCTGCGTCGATCCATCTTGCGCATGGGCCTCATTGCCTCCGGAACAGGTCGCTCTGGGCGACCTCGTGAATCATGGAGCGCACGGGGTAGTCATTCCCCGCGAGCTTAGCGACGATGCGATCCCGCGCTTCGCGGTCGGCGAACTGCACTTCTGCGCCGGTGGCGAGCACAAGAAGCTGCGAGACGAAGTGCTGTGCCACGTCCTCGAGCTTCTCTCGCACGAGGAACTCGCGGTATTCCTCGAAGCCGGCGAAGACCTCGCCTTCCGGCGTCACGCCACTGGCATCTACTGGCAAGCCCTGCTTGTACGGCCCCGGATACGTCTGCCCATCCGCGCCGAGAACCTCCTCGCCCGACGCCCGATACACCTTGCGGAACCCGCCGATGGGATCGAACGACTCCATCGCGAGACCCGGCGGATCAATCGTCACATGGCAGCTGGCGCACATGGGGTTGGAGCGATGCGCCGCGAGCTGTTCGCGAATCGTGGTGGTACCGCGTGTGTCTGGCTCGAGCCCCGCCACGTTCGGCGGCGGTGGCGGCGCCGGCTGCCCCAAGACGTTGGCAAGCACGAAGTTGCCGCGCGGCACCGGCGAAGTGGTCGTGCCGTTGGCGGTGATCTTGTGGATGCTGGCCTGCGAGAGCAGCCCGCCGCGCACGCTGTCTTCCGGCAGGGCCACCCGACGCATGTGTTGGCCCTCGATGCCGGCAAGGCCGTAGTGCTCTGCGAGTCGCCGGTTGACGAAGGTGAAGTCTGCGGCCACGAGATTGGCGGCGCCGAGATTCTCGCCGATCAGCCGGGCGAGGAAGAGCTCGGTTTCGGCCACCATCGCTTGCCCCAAGCGTTCGTCGAACTCGGGGTATAGCCCGGCATCCGGCGTTGTTGCGTTCATCTCGTAGAGCCGGAACGCCTGCCCCGCAAAGTCCTTCACGAAACGCTCGCTCTTGGCATCGGCCAGCATCCGTTCCACCTGCTCCGCCATCACCGCCGGGTCGGAGAGCCGGCCTTCGGCAGCAACCGCGAAAAGCTCGTCGTCCGGCATGCTGCGCCAGAGGAAGTACGACAGTCGCGTAGCGAGCGCGTGTTCATCGAGCGTTGGTTCCGCGCTGGCGTGGAACAGGAACGAAGGCGAACTTAGGACAGCCCTGAGCGGCACCCGCAAGGCGTTCAGAAACGACTCGCCCTCTTCGAGCAGCGGTTGCGCCAAGCTCGCATATGCCTCCACTTCCCCCGGCGATGGCGGGCGCCGGAACGCCCGTGCCGCGAAGTCGGCGACGATGTCCTGGATGTGCGCGTAGGGTTCCTTTGTCAGCACCGGTGCCCCGTCCTCAATGGCGAGGTCGCCAAGCAAGCCGAGGGTGCTCGCCGGCGGCCACGCGTCGCGCAGCGGCCCTTCCACGGCGAGCGAACGGATGGCGATTCCCTCGCCCTTGTAGTCGCGCACGTTGTTCTCTGGCGCGTAGTAGTTGACGTAATCGCCTTCCGGCTTTTTGAGGTCTGCCACCGACGGGCTCACGACATCGCCGGGGCGGAGGAACGTCACCACCTCCAATGTGCGCATCTCGTCGTCCACGAGATCGAAGCTGCCGATGAGCTCGGTGAGCGCCGCCGCAGCCGCCACGCCCTCCTTGCCCTTGAACACCGTCAGCGTCACGGGAGACGTGGCCTGATAGGGACGCGCTTCCACGGTCACTTTGTAGCGCCCCGCGGCCGGCACCGAGTAGCCCTCCGTGTCGGTGTGGAACATGTAGGTGGAGGCAGAGTCGAAAAAGGTCGCCACGGCGTCGCCAACCTTCATGGTGACACCCGCGCCCAAGAACTCGCCGTCGTGCATGAAGTTGAGATATCCCGAATCGGCATAGTCGACCTTGAAGGTCTGCACCTCCGGCCGAGGCCCGAGATCGAGGGCAAGGTCCAAGGCTCGGTCAGCGGCGTCGAGATACTTGCGCACATGCAGCGCGGAGATGCCCTGACTCGCCGCCACGGTGTCGAATCCGCCCGAATCCGCCTCGGCCGGCAACCCCTCCGCAAGGCCCGCCGCGTGCTCGACGTCAATCTGCAGCAGATCGGCCAACGTGTAGCGATATTCGAGCCGCGTCAAACGGCGAAGCGGCGTCCGCTGCGGCCCCCGCGCGGCAAGATTGGCCTCGATGAGCGCTTCCTTGAGTGCCCCGAGCGCCGGTTCAAGCACTTCTCCAGGCGGAGCCGGCATAGGTGCCGGCGGCATCTCCCCCCGGCGCACCCTGTCGTAAACACGCTCCCAAACCCGGAACGCCGCAGTATCGGAAAGATCAAACCCCGTCTGCGTCAAGTCCAGCGAGCTCAGCACCTGATTGCTGTGACAGGCCATGCACGAACTGTCGAGCAACGGGCGCATCTCGTCCTCGAACGCCAGACCCGCACAAGCCCACAGCGACGCGGCCGCAGCAGCCATCCGCACCAGCCCGTAACAAGCCCGCAAACGCAACCCTTCCCGTCCCGTCATTGACCGACCCCGAGCGCCAAAGCGTAATCACTGCCGCAACCTGCCGCAAGGCAAGCGAGCGCGCTGACGGCCGCGGCGGCAGCTCACCATGCGAACTGCTGTCTTACGGGTTCGCTTGCGCGGCGTGGGGATTGTGGCATCGTGCGGCTCGGATGCGAGACCAGGGCAAGGCAATGCTGAATCCACAACCGCTGAACGGCACGCTTGGGGCGCGGATCGATGGCTTGGACTTTCGCCGGCAAGGTGCCGACGCGGTTGCCGCAGTGAAGGACGCGCTGCCGCAGTTCAAGGTGTTGGTGGCGCCCGATCAGGGCGACATGGCGCCGGACGACCTGCTGGCTTTCGCCGAGGAGTTTGGGCAGGCGGAGCGGGCGCAGCATCCGATTTGGGATGACGTAACCGGGCACGTTGGCGTGAAGCGGATCGTCGGGCGGGATTACGCTACCGGGATCGACGTTGGGGATAGCTGGCACACGGACGGGCCGCCGCGGGAGAAGACGCAGTGGTTCACGTTCCTGCAAGCCATCGAAGTGCCACCGTTCGGACGCGACACCCTGTTTGCGGACATGGTGGGAGCCTACGAACGCCTGTCGCCGCCGCTGAAGGAGTTCCTCGCGGGCTTGACCGCACTCAATAGCTGGGGCGCGTCGAAACCGGAGGCGGAGCCGGTGGTGCATCCGGTGGTGATGGAAGACCCGGATTCCGGCATCAAGTCACTGTATGTCAACCAGCTCTACACCACCCGCATCTGCGAACTGCGGCAGGACGAAAGCGACGTGCTGCTGGCCTTCCTGTTCCGTCAGACCACGGTGCCGGAGTTGCCGCTTCGAGTGTCGTGGCAACCCGGGACCCTCGTGATCTGGGACAACGAGAAGACGCAGCATTATGTCGTGCGCGACAAGCCCTACGACCGCGTCATGCATCGCGTGATGGTGAACACGGGGCGGTAGCCCATCGGACTTGGCGCGGACCTTCGGAGGGAGGGCGTCCCGCCCTCCACGCGTGCCGAAGGCACGCACGCAGCGGAGCCGCCTTAGGCCACCGCAACATGCGTCCCAGGCAATGCCAACGAAGTGCCATCCTCAAACAAACGTCACCAACGCGAGGACGCGTGTCGGACATAGCCCGGGCCTCTGGAGGGCGGGACGCCCTCCCTCCGGGTCCCCCGGTCCCCGCGGCGTTCTGGCGCTAGCGCCTCGGTGGGATGGCTTCTCCCGCCCGGCAACCTACTCCCCAGCACTCTCCGCCCGCCGCGCGATCTCCTCTCGCTCTAGCCGTCTGGCGCCGCGCAGGATGTTGCCCATGGCGTAGTTGCCCTCGTGGCAGGCGTACTCGAACACGCCTACGTCGCTGCGCTTCCAGACGTACTCGCCGCTCCATGGGGCGCGCCAGATGGTCGGATCGTTCACGGTGAAGTTGTAGAGGAGGTTGCCGTCTTCGCGCAGGGTGAAGCGTTCGACGAGGTGCAGGTTTTCATCGCCCCCGTAGAGGCCCGTATCCTCGCGGAAGTTGGTGGTGTCCACGACCAGGGTGTCGCCTTCCCAGTGGCCGATGGAGTCGCCTAGCCAGAGCTGCACGTCCTCTGGCGGATGCTCCGAGCCCAGGCGGATGATGCGGGCGTCGTGAACCATCTCCACCAAGATCATCACGTGGGTTTCGGTCTGCACGATGCGCTTGAAGTTGTTGTAGAGGCCGGGGAGCATCGGTGGCCCGGCACTGAAGCCGAGCAAGCACCGCTCCGCAAGCGCGAGGTCTTCGGGATTGTCGAACGGACCCCGAGGCTGATCGAGCCAGGATGCGGTGCCGTCGTTGTCGTGGATGAAGGAGCTGAAGTTGTCGGCCATCTTCATCATGCCCTTCGGTGTCATGGGCGGGTAGCGGCCATTTGGCGGGTCGTAAAGGATGGAAGTGCGAAACTTGCCGTCGATGGCCACGATGTCACTGCCGGGATCCACCCACCACGAGTTGTAGCCGCCGACGTTGCCAGCGCCAAAGGCGTTGATGCCATCGCCGCCTTTGACCGGCGCGCCTCGGTTGGGGTCGCTGGAACGGTTTTCGGCAAATGCCAGGGCGTCGGCCGCGCCCTTGATCTTCTCGTGGGCCTCTTCGGGTGTCATGAATCGCTGCTCGCCGAGTTCGCGTGGCCGTTCCACCGGCGTGATCGAGCCGCTGTCGTAGTTGCCGGTGAGGTCGGGAAGTCCTGTGCTGGTGCGTCGAATGTTCGCTTGGCGCGGCGGTTCCGTTGGCGTGGCGGCGTCGTTGGCCGCGACTTCGGGCAGCCCCGCGCCCGGGCTCTGAAGGCCCGTCGCACAACCCGCCGCAAAGGCGATGCAAAGCCCGCCGGCGCAAGCTTTAGCAAAGGACTCGGGGATGCGAATTGTCATCGCGGCGTCCTCCCGCTTTGGACATGGCACCACAGTAGCACCAGCGACCTTCGCTTGCATTCTCCGCATAGCGGGCCCTCGTAGGGGCGGGCTTGTGTCCGTGTTAGGGAGACGTCGAATGGCGGCCGGAATGCGCGCGGACGACCACAAGGGCCGCCCCTACAGCGCGAGTCCGTGGCTCAGGCGCAGGTACACGAACCGTCCGCCGAGGCCCCAAGGGGTGTCCGTCGGATAGCGGATGCCCCAGAGCACGTTGGAGAGGTGGGTCTTGGGCAGTTCCGTCGGCAGTTCGTCGAACAGGTTGTTGATCCCTGCCGCCAGCCGGAAGGAACCCCAATCGAGCCGCGCCTCGGCATCCACGGTATTGCCGGCGTCCACCTCGATCATTCCGGTGTCGAGAGGGTGCTGCACCGTGTCGCCGAAATGGTTGATGCGGGCGACGACACCCCACCCGCCACGGCTGAAGTCGGCGGTGACACTCGCCTGTCGTCCCGGCTGGCCCCGTTCGAGTTGGTCCGCTGCCCAACCGCCGTAGTAGTCGCCGAACCCTACCCCCGCAGGAGCGCCGGCCGGAAGGTTGCGGCCCACGATCTCGGTCTCGCTCGCGTGCGCGTTGGCGGAGAGCCAGAGGTAGCCGCCAGCCGCCGGCAGCCCCCAGCGCGCCGAAAGATCGAGGCCCGTCGTCTCCGTATTCACGCCGTTGAAGAAGAACGCCGCTGTGCTCACGAGCTCCGCATCGCATGCGGGGATGCCGGCGCAGCCGAGTCCCTGCGAGCGCACCACTCTGTCGTTGATGCGGGTGGAGAAGATGTCGGCAGTCAGACGCAGGCGGTTTCCGGCCCAGACGCCGACAAGGCCGGCGCTGACGTTCTGCGCCGTCTCGTGCTGCAGCGAATCCACCCCAAAGGCACGAGCGACATCGTGCCCTTCGCCCACCGACAGGGTCGTCGTGAGACCGGCGTCGCTGGCGACGAACAGGATGGAGTTGAAGCGCCGCTGCGACAGGCTCGGCGCCCGAAATCCGGTTGAAACTCCGCCACGCAGGGCTATGCGGTCCGTGAGCTCGAACCGGCCCACTACCTTGCCGGTGGTCTGGGCACCGGCGTCGCTGTAATCCTCGGCGCGCAATGCGGCGCCGAGCAACACGCCCTCGGCAGGGCGGCTTTCTAAGTCCACGTAGGCCGCCATGCTGTAGCGGCTGTCGTCGCTCAGGCGCGCATTGCGGGGGCTGTAACCCGGATAGCCTTGGAAACCGCAGGCAGCGACGACGCCATCGAGCGGTTGCCCGTCCGGACCGACGGCAAAGGCGCCGAAGTCCGCCACGTGCGGCAGACCGCACGACCAACTCGCGGGGTCTCCCGCTCGCTGCCGATACGATTCCCCCCGCCGCTCCACCCCAGCGGCCACCGCGCTCAGCGGCCCTTCGTCGAAGTCGCGACGAATGTCGAGGTTGACGCTGGCTTGGCGGAAGTCGATGCCACCGCTCTTGCCACCCCGGGGTCCGGCGTTGGCAATCACTTGCCCGACGCTGGCCGCGGGATTGCGGGCGAGGTAGTACGCCGCGATGGAGGCATTGATGGTGCTGGCAGCGGCGAAGTTGAAGCGGTTTCTGCCATAGCCGGCACTCAAGTCCACCTCCCAGTCGCGAACGGAAAGGCGCCAACCGCCGGCGAGGGAGATGTCGTCGATCTCGGACTCCTCCGTCGGCAGAAAGCCGTTCGGATAAACGGGGTGCGCGTTGCGCTCGTGGAAGGTGATGAAGTTCGGCAGCACGAAGTCCCAAGTCGGGTCGCCCGTCTCGATGCCGTCCCAATAGTTGTGCCGGAAGCGGTAGGCACCGCTCGAACGCCCTTCGCGGCGGGACGCGCCGCCGAATGCGTACAGTTCCGAGGTGCCGCCCAACGGCAGCATCGCGTTGGCGAACACGGCAGCGCCGGCGTGCGAAGGCGAACTCAATGAGATGAGTTGGTCCTGGTAGTCCGGATCGAGGCCCCCGTTGCCGCCGTTGCGCTCGATGGAGTCGGTTTGATGCGCCTCCAACGTCCAGTTCAGAAATCCCCCATCGCCCAGCGCAATGCCGCTGTTGACCGAAAGCCCGACAGTGCCCCCTTGCACGTCCGGGCTGGTGCCAGCATGAAGGGTCGTCTCGGTGGCAAGGGTCTCCTTCAGCGCCAAGTTGATGACGCCGGCGATGGCATCGGAGCCGTACTGCGCTGCGGCACCGTCGCGCAGCACTTCCGCACGGCCAACCGCCGCTTGAGGGATGGCGCGCAAGTCCGTGCCGCCGGTGCCGTAGCCGATCACGCCGTCGAGCACCCGAATCCAGGCCATGCTGTGACGGCGCTTGCCGTTGACCAGCACGAGGGTTTGGTCGGGGCCGAGACCGCGCAAGGTGGCGGTGTGAAGGAGTGCCCCGTCTCCCACCGAGAGGCGCGAATAGTTGAACGATGACGCGAGCTTGGTGAGCGCGGCGCCAAGATCGAGTTCGCCGGTTCGGGCAAGGTCGAATTGCTGGTGCACGTCGACCGGAACGGGCATTTCATCGGCCCGGCTCTCTGTGCGCGCCCGGCTGCCGACCACGACCATCTCCTCGAGGCGGTCGCCGCTCTCCGTCCCCGACCGTTCCTCCGCAGCCAACGCGCCTGACGAGGCGAACGCAAGGAGCGCAATCAGGCCTGTTCTGTAGTTCACGTTGCGTCCCCTCCGCTACCCTTTGCGTTTGCAACCATGGTACGCCCTTGAAGGACCTCGCACGTCCATAGGCGATGATCCGGGCACAGCAACGACCGCAATGGGAGACGCATGAAACTGCCGCGGCTCCTCGGTTCCATCGCCTGCACGGTGGCTTGCAGCGTCGGCAACGCCTCCGTGTGCGCGCCCACAAGCATGTCGGAACGCGTCTACGTGGCCTTAAGCCGCATCCAAGAGGCCATCGCCGCCGGCAACGCCTTGGATGCCGTGTCCGTCGAGGAATCCGTGCTCCGCGTCCGCCTTCGGTCGTGGCAGAACGCAAATACGGGCGCCGAGCAGGTCGTGCGCCTCACGCACAACTATGGGGCGCACCGGATCGATGCCCGCATTTCGATGCCAACCAACGGCCACCTGCACCGGCTCGGCATGGAGTGGCGCCGGCATTCGCCGAACTGGGAGGTGGCGGTCGCGCCGACGCTGGCTGCCTCCTCCAACGCGGGCCGCCACCCTCGGGTGCTGGATGCGAACATGGTCGACTGGCACGCTTCTGTGCGTCGCATAGAACCCCTTGCGCCAAGCCTCGCCCTGCTTTTCGGCATCTGTCGGGACGGCCGGCGGGGAGATGTCCGCATCCAGCCATCGGCAGCCATTCGCTGGCAGCCCCACGAGGGGACGGAAGTGCTGCTGGGCTATCCCGACTCGCGCCTCCACCATCGCCTGAGCCCCTCCTTGCGACTCGGGATCGCCCTGTCGCCTTCGGGTGGCGCGTGGCACGCATTCGACCGGGAACTCACAAACGAGACACAGTTCGCCCGACGTGGGTGGCGGCTCGAAGCCGAGTTGGCCCTGCGTCTGCCGAGGCGGCAGCAAGCCGCCCTCGCCATCGGCATCGAGCGACAACGGGCACTGGAGTTCGACAGCCCACCCGGCACCGGAATGTCCATCGATGTTGGGCAAGGGGCCTACCTCTCGCTCCGCTGGAGGCGGTAAACGATGACATGGCCAGACAGCCCCGGCTGCACCAGTTCGTGAAGGCGCCGCGCATGTTGCGCGTTCAGGTCGAGTCCGAAGCTCCTGACGGGCGTGGGCGGGCGACGGCAGCGAACGTCAAGCCGCCGATGGCGCCGGCTGCGGCCTGAAGCGCCATGCCGAGCCCGGTGCGAGTCGCCGGCAGCGGATGCATGCCCAGCACCGCAAACATGAGCGAGTGCAGGGCAAGGAGCGCCGCAGCACCGCCGATTGCATAGGCCACCGCGCCTGGCCCAGGCACGAACCGCAGCACGAGTGCGGTGACTGGATAGGCGACCAGTGAGGCGATGGTGATGATGGGCAGGTAGGTGACGGCGAGCCCTGCAAGGTCGTGCACGGTTGCCGTGATGCGAGTGGCGAAGTCCACCGGCACGCCAAACGAGGCGAACTCCTGCAGGATCATCTGCGTGGACAGCAGAGATCCGGCCAGATAGGTCACCAACACCGCGCAAGCGAAGGCCCCGATGCGTCGTGTCATGTACTCTGCGCCCTCAACGCCAAGCCGCCAAAATAACCGGAGTATCGTGTTGAAGGAAAGAGCGCCCCAACGCCGGACCGGCACCCCGCACTCGCGCGGAGCCGGCTCCGCCTCCGGCCCAGCCCAGCCGTCCATTGACATCCGTCGGATGATCGCCGATTGGCGGGCTTGTGCCAGACGGGCCATGGCGGCCCTCGCCCTCGCATGCGCCAGCGCCGTGTCCGCCACCGAGTATCGTCTCGAAAGGGTGGCCGAAGGGCTCGACTTTCCTTGGTGCGTCACGTTCCTGCCCGGCGGCGACATGCTGGTGACGGAACTCGGCGGCACCCTGCGCCGGGTTTCCCAAGGCGGCAGCGTCAGCGACCCCATCGCCGGCGTTCCGCCCGTGTTTCGCCGCAGCCAAGGCGGGCTGTTCGACGTGCTGCTGCACCCGGACTTCGCCAGCAATGCCACCCTCTTCCTCTCCTACGCCGCCTTGCCCGAAGACGACAACGCAACCGAAGTGCTCCGCGCCCGACTTGATGGCGAGACGCTGGTGGACGGCGAGGTGATCTTCTCGGTCACGCCACGCAAACCCACGCCAGTCCACTACGGCGGCCGCATGGCCTTCCTGCCAGACGGTACGCTGCTCCTCACCAGCGGCGACGGCTTCGACTTCCGCGAGCAGGCGCAAGACCTCGGCAGCCTGCTCGGCAAGACCGTGCGCATCGACCCCGACGGCAGCATTCCCGCCAACAACCCGTTCAGAGGAGTCGAGGGGGCGCTGCCGGAGATATACACCTACGGCCACCGCAACGCCCAAGGGCTCGCGCGGGCACCAGACGGCACCGTCTATCTGCACGAACACGGCGCCCGCGGCGGCGACGAAACCAACGTCCTCATGCCGGGCGCCAACTACGGCTGGCCAGCGCTCACCCACGGCATCGACTACAACGGCGCCTACATCTCGCCGTTCACCGAAGCCGAAGGCATGGCCAGCCCCATCCACCACTGGACCCCATCCATCGCCCCCTCGGGCCTAGCCGTGTACGCAGGAGAGCACTTCCCGGAATGGCAAGGCGACCTCTTCGTCGGCGCACTGGTGGACAAGGAAGTGCGGCGGCTAGACATCGAGAACGGCGAAGTCGTGGCCGAGGAAGCACTGTTCACCGAACTCGGCCGCCGCATCCGCGACGTGCGCGTCCACGATGGCTACCTGTATCTGGTGGAGGACGGCGCGGACGCCGACATCGTCCGGGTGGAGCCGCCTTGAGGCGGCGCGGACACCGGTAGGCCGGCGCGGACGCTAGCGCAACCGCTCAATCCAGGCGCTCGCCCCAGACCTGCTCGAGGCGGTCGTCGCGGCGGCACCGGAAGCGGTAGTAGTTGTAGCGGATCGGGTTCTTCTCGTAGTAGTCCTGGTGATAGTCCTCCGCCGGGTAGAAGCGCCCGCGCTCCAGGATTCGGGTCAGGAAGACGCGCCCGAGCTTCTCCTCCCCCGCGCGCCGGGTCGCCTCCGCCAGTTCGCGCTCGCTGTCGTTGGCAACGAAGACCGCGGCACGATAGCTGTCGCCCCTGTCGCAGAACTGGCCCAGGTCGTCGAACGGGTCGATGTTGCGCCAGAACACGTCGAGCAGCGTCTCGTAGTCGATCCGCTCCGCGTCGTAGGTCACCTCGACGGCTTCGAGGTGACCGGTGTCGCCGAAGGTGACCTGTTCATAGGTGGGCGACTCCGCGTGCCCGCCGGTGTAGCCCGACGTGGTGGCAATCACCCCGTCGAGCTTGTCGTAGGGCGGTTCCATGCACCAGAAACACCCGCCCGCGAACACCGCGGTGCGGACCGTCTGGGCCTCGGCACCGCCAACGAGAGCCAGCGCGGCCAGGACCGCAATCCGTACAGCACCCATCGAAGAGCCTCCTGCAAGTCGATTCAAGGCAGTATCCGCCGTCGCTCACCACGGGCCAGGAGCCAGCGCCGCTTTCTACGGCCCAGGTTGCTGGCTGCGGAACACGTCCTCGAGCGTGCTGGCGCTACGGCAGACGGCTTGCAACGCGGCGGATATCCTACAGCCATGCAACCGCAACCCGGCTCGGCGTCGTGGCGGCGCGAGGACATGCCCCTAGCTGTAACCCACCCAGCACCGAGTAGCCCGGGCGGCGCACCGCACCGTCCACTCGCGCCAACACCCGTTCGTGAAAGTGGTCCACGCGTCTTGGCCATCCGCCCTGTTTGCCGCCGATGACCGTGATTGGCATCATTCGCCTAAGCGACCGAAGTTGGGATGAAGGTGGGGAAAACCGGGGCGCTGGTGGCTGCAGTGGCCGTCAACCTGGCAATCGGGCTCGGTCTTGAAGCGGACATCGTCGCGGCGCAAGCGCCACAAGAACCGTTGCCTTCGGACAACGCTTCTCGCCCCAGCCCAAGCCGCCCTATCACTCCGTCGGGCTCCGCCGCTTCGGCGAAGCCCGACGGAGTGATGGGCCAAGAGGAAGAAAGCGCAGCGTGGCAAGGATGCCAGCCAGAGAACTCGAGCATTGGCGGCAACTCGTCCGCGCTCGCGTACGCGCGTCTAATCGAGAAGGAGCTGGGCGTTCCGCCGACCGTTGACTGCGGCGCCAACGTCGAGTTGCCCATCTATGTCAACGGCGCGAAGACCATCGGCGATCCTGGTCTGCACCAGTGCGACAACCCCAGCCTGCAGGTCGGAGACTGCATGTCGGGATCGAGCGTGCAGCGCTATGTCGGCAAGGACGTCGACGGCTCGACTCGCCATGAAGTCGTATGGGTGAGCTTTTGCCGCCACGACGGTCGCGACGACGAGTTCGGCTATGACATCCCCGACTCGGTGCAGATGATCGGCTACAACCGCGTGACGGGGGCGACCGCGTTCTTCGAGAGCGCGGACAACCGGGAGTGGACCCACGTCGATCCCGCTACCAACAAGCTGATGGGCCAAATGCCGGGGATCGACGATCCCGAAGCCTTCGACAGGGCATATGTGAGATCGGATACCCAGTGCGTGGCGTGCCATCAGGCGGACCCGTTCATCCACAACCCCTTCATCGACGGCGCGACGCGAGCGGGTGCGCCGAATCAGACGGTCGTTCCTCGAATCGGCGGCCGTAGGAGCAGGAGCAACACCCCCTACTACGTAATCGGCGGCGCCGACTGGGACATGCGGACGATCCACATCGAGGACAACGAGTGCCTGGGCTGCCACCGCATAGGCATGAAGACGGTCGAGGAGTTCATGGGAGACCATTGGCATCCGAATCAGCACATGCCCCCGAACGACCCAGGCAGCCTGGCAGGCCACTTCGAACAGCTGCTGGCCTGCTGGACGAACGGACCCGAGAACACACCCGGCTGCGATTGGATCATCCCGCCGGCGGGCGATTGTCCGAGCCAGGTAGTCGGCGATGACTACCCCTATCAGAAGAGCTTCAACCGAGCCAGCCCCGAAGAGCTCGAGTGGACCGAACGCCCCCCGTTCGCCAACCCACACCTCACGGCGCACCAGCCGCCGAGCGGTTAGGCGCCAGAACATCAAGGGCCGCGGCCGGCGGCTCCGCTGCATGCGCGCCTTCGGCACGCTTGGAGGGCGGGACGCCCTCCCTCCGAAGGTCCGCGCCAAGTCGGATAGGCTCCTAGCGTAGCTATTGGTCGTGGAGGTGGCAGGCGACGGTGTGAATGGGCGCGATGGTCACGGTTTCCGGCGCGTGCTGGCTGCATATCGACAGGCAGGATGGGCAACGGGGGTGGAAGCGGCAGCCCGAGGGTGGAGATAGGG
>VXSY01000116.1 GCA_009837725.1 Gammaproteobacteria bacterium
CAGCACCGTGCCTTGCCTGCGCATCGAATCGGCCGCTGGCACGCGCTGGATGTATGAGTCCGCCGACATCATCGACTACCTCGACAGTCGCCTCGCCTGAGGGTGTTTGGAGCGTGCCGGAACGGCAGGAAGGAAGGGGAGGGAAGGTGGCGACCGCGCAACGGGCGACCATATCGATCAGCAAGGACTACCTGCATTTCTCGGCGGCGCACTTCACGATCTTCTCGGCCACCGAGCGGGAGAACCTGCACGGGCACAACTTCTTCGTGGAGGCGGACGCCATCGGCGAGATTGGCGACGATGGCCTCTGCTTCGACTACAACGCCGTGAAGCAACTGCTGAAGGAGCTGTGTGACCAGTTGGACGAAACCACCCTCCTGCCAGCGCGCTCGCCGCATCTCGATGTCGAGGAAAGCCGCAGCCGCGTCACCGTGAAGTTCGGCGATGAACGCCTTGAGTTCCTGCCCCGCGACGTCACCCTGCTCGAGGTGCGCAACGTGACGGTGGAGGAACTCGCCCTCTGGTTCCTGCGCCAGCTTCGCGCCAGTGAAGAGTTCGAGCGCCTGCCCATCGACGAAATCACGCTGCGCGCCTCGTCCGGGCCGGGCCAATGGGCCAGCGCCCATTGGGACGCTCGCCAGCCATCCGAAGGAGCGCGCCCGTGAAGGCTGCCATCGTTACCGGCGCCAGTGCCGGCATAGGTCTCGCCACCGCGGAGCGCTTCATCGACGCTGGCTTTGGGGTGGTCAACCTCTCCCGCCGCCCCTGTCCGCTGCCAAGCGTCCAGCACATCCCCTGCGATCTTTCCGACCCGCTCTTCCTGCACACCGTGCAAAGGCAGCTCGGAGCGGCTCTGGGTGGCGCCGACGAGGTGGCCATGATTCACAACGCCTCCCGCCTCGAGAACGACAGCGCCGCCGAAACCGCAGATCAGGCGTTCCGGGACGTAATACAGATCAACGTGTTGGCCATCAACAGCCTCAACCGCTGGTTGATTCCGCGCATGGGCGCGGGTTCCAGCATCCTCTTCGTCGGTTCCACGCTGTCCGAGAAGGCGGTGCCGGGCAGCTTCAGCTACGTGGTGAGCAAGCATGCCCAGGTGGGCATGATGCGTGCCACCTGCCAGGACCTCGCCGGAACCGGCATCCACACCGCCTGCATATGCCCAGGCTTCACCGACACGGAGATGCTGCGCGACCACGTGCCAGCGGATGCGATGGATTCGGTGCGCGGCATGTCTGCGTTCAGCCGGCTGATCGAGCCGAGCGAGATTGCGGATGCGCTGCTGTGGGCCGCGACCTCGCCGGTAATCAATGGCGCTGTCATCCACGCGAACCTGGGTCAAGTGGAACGATGACGGAAGCTGCCCTTAACGCAGCCACCCTGCCGAACTACAAGCAGCGCCGCCAGCGCGTCTTCCTCGTGCTGGCGGGGATCTTCCTCGGCACCCTGAGTCTGCTCAACATCCTCGGCATCAGCCGCTTCGTCGATCTTTCCTTCAGCTTCTTTGGCCTCTTTGATATTCCGATGGTGCTGGCGGTGGGCGTGCTGCCGTATCCGGTCACCTTCATCTGCACCGACCTCATCAGCGAGCTCTACGGCGTGCGGCGGGCCCGGGATGTCGTTCTGGTGGGCCTCTTGCTCAACATTTGGGTGGTGTTCCTGCTCTGGCTGGGCGGTGCCCTGCCGGGTTTCGAGACCATCGACCCTGCCACCGGCGCCCCGATGCTGGACGAAGCCGGCCGTCCGCCGCCCTTCTTCGAGATTCGAGCCCTGGCGTTCGGCGCGGTGTTCGCGTCGATGGTGGCGTATCTCGTTGCCCAGTGGTGCGACGTGCAGCTGTTCCATTTCTGGAAATGGATCACGAAAGGCCGCCACCTGTGGCTGCGCAACAACGGTTCGACGCTGGTGAGCCAACTGGTGGACACGACGGCGGTGATTCTGGTCACCCATTTCTGGGCAAGGGCGCTGCCGATAGACGAGAACTCCCCCCTCGTCGGTCAACTCCTGACCTTCATCATCTCGGGCTATGTCTTCAAGATGGTGGTGGCGCTCGTGGATACCGGCCCCATCTACGGCTTGGTGGCGGTGCTGCGCCCCTGGCTCGGCATGACGAAGGACGAGGAAATCGGCAGCGACGACGAGCCGGTGGCGTTTCAGGACAACCGGTAGGTCCGTGAGGCGCGGCCTCCGGTGGGCTAAAGCAACAGCGATGCAGTCCGGGCCACCGACTCCTCAAGCACGCGGCTTTCCACCCCGCCGATCCTGAGGCGCGTGACGATGAGGTGCGTCATGCCAAGCTCCTCCACGTACTGCGCCACTCGCTCTTTCACCGCGCCCGGTTCGCCGATGATGGCCCACTCGTCGGTGGGCATGTCGCCGCGCCGGGGATCCGGCTGCATTTCCAGCTTCTCCCGCATCCGCCGCACGAGGCCGGCATCTTCGGAAACAAACACGGAGCGCATGATCGGCACTTCCGGCGGGCTGGCGACATCCTGTTCCGCACACGCCTCGGCATGGCGGGCGTAGTTCGTTCTGAGCCGCTGCACCGTCTCCATGGGGGAGGCCAGGTACGGCGAGCCGAACGCGGCCGCCTGCGCCAAAGCCTTAGGGCCGAACGCCGCCACCCAAATCGGCGGATGCGGCTTCTGCACGGGCAGCGGTGAGAGCACGACGGGTTCCGCCCCCTCGCTCGTCACCACCGGCTCGCCTTGCCAGGCACGGATCATGGCGTTCAAGCACCAGGCGAAGATGCGCCGCTTGTCCTTTCGCTCGATGGCAAAGGCATCGAACATGGCACCCTGATAGCCACGCCCAACACCCAGCGTCACCCGTCCGCCGGATAGCTGATCGAGCACCGCCACCTGTTCGGCGGCCTGCAATGGATGTCGGAGCGGCAGCAGATACGAGGTGGTGCCGAGGCGGATGCGGCTGGTGCCGCCGGCCACCGCGGCGAGCAGCATCAGCGGTTCGGGGATGGCGGCGGCGCCGGGCGGCTGATTGGCGCCGCGAAAGTGATTCTCCGGCAGCCAGAAGGATTCGTAGCCCCAGCCTTCGGCCAACGCTGCCTGGCGCACCAGTTCCCGCCCTTCGGCATGTCCCGAAAGGTGCCACGGAGTGAGGCCCAGATGCATGGCGACGATTTATAGCCGCGAAAGACTTAACGTCGGCGCGGCGCGGCCATCGCGAGCTTGAGGACGTCGGGGGACAGGTCCGTTACGGCCACCGCCCTCTGCGGCGAGCGCAGCAGGGTCATCGCAGCCACGGTCGCTTGCACGGCCTCCCGATGCCGCGCCAGCGCGAACTGCCGATACAACGGATCGTTGTCGAGCAGGATGCAGGTTCGTTCGGTTCCCTCGGCAGTCCCGCCACAAGGGAACTCGGTGCGCCGCCCGAAGCTGTTGCCGGCGACGCCATACTGGCCAAACGCATCATCGCCTTCGTCGAATTCCCAATACGCTTCCCAACCCACGGGCAGCCCCGGTATCACTTCCTGCACTGCGCCGATGGTGCGGTCGGCGACACCGGCGAGAAGCTGCTCCCACGAGATGTCGGCGCCGCGCACCGCCGTGCAATCGTCGGCCAACGTCGCCGTGAGCGCCTCTACATCCACCGGATAGTTGTTGAAGCGGTCGGTGATGCTGAACCGCCACCAACGCCCGGTGTAGATCGGCACCACATGCGCTGGGCTCGTGGCGTCTTGCAGGTAGCTCACCACCCGGCCGAGGTCGGAAAACCGCTCTGCCAACTCCTGCTCGCTCGCAAGACGCTGCGTGAGCTCGTCATAGTGGCGGTTCATGCGCGTCTCGACCATCCACAGGAAGCGGCCGCCTTCACCAGCGCGGTCGTAGTAATTCCAGCGGAACAGCTTGCGCCAGAAGCCCTTGTCGGCCTGATCGGCATTGGCACGGGCGGTGTAGCGCACTTCTAGCGGCGTCAGGCGCGGAGTGTCCACCCCAACACAGGCGTTGAACTGTCGAGCAGCAAGGAAAGTGATCTGTTGGTGGGTATCGCCTTCGTAGCCGCCAACATGGGCCGCGGCGAAAAGCGTCAGCACCGCAAGGCCACGCTTGGCGGCGGTTTGCATCACCCCTCGGACGCTGGCAGCAACGTTCATGGTGCGAACCATTGCATTTGTACGCTTGTGTTGCAAGCGCGAAACATGAAGCGTGTGGGCGGAGGGGTCTCAGAGCTGCCCTGGCGTGCGCGGCTGGGCTCCCCGCCGGGGTGGGAACTTCCATGGAACAGAACTCGTAACACGTTGATATTTAGACGATTTAACTCGAAGGGAGGGCCTCGGAGGGAGGGTATTCTGCCGACGCGCCCGCTAGGGCGCGCTAGCGCCGATAGGCGCTTTTTCAATGCAGGTCGCGGTCAGCGCGCCAGAGGGCGCGCAGGGAAGCAAGATGCCTTCCCTCCGAGGCCCTTCAAGCCCGGTCCTCGCACGTTCAGCGACTCGGCGTCCTCGGCGGGTGGATACTCGCTGGCAAGCGTTGCACAAATTCGACAAACTCCGGTGCGAGACCAACCTGACTTGGTAAGGAGATGCAAACATGAAGGCCGCCGTCCTGCGTGAGATCAACGAACCACTGTCCATCGAGGATGTTCAAACCGCGAACCCGGGCCCCCGCGAAGTGCTCATTCGCACTGCTGCAGCCGGGGTGTGTCACTCGGACCTGCACTTCCAAAACGGCTCCTACCCCTACCCCCGCCCAGCCGTCCTCGGCCACGAATCGGCCGGCGTGGTGGAGGCCGTTGGGTCGGACGTCACCTACGTCCAGCCAGGCGACCACGTCATCACGTGCCTGTCGGCCTTCTGCGGCCACTGCGAGTTCTGTCTCACCGGCCACATGTCGCTGTGTCAGGAACCGGAACTGTCGCGAGGAGTAGACGAGCCGCCACGCCTCTCCGGCGAGGGTGGCCCGATCTCGCAGTTTCTCAACCTGTCCTCGTTCGCGGAACAGATGCTGGTGCACGAACATGCGATCGCCAAGATACGCAAGGACATCCCGCTCGACCGGGCAGCCCTCATCGGCTGCGGCGTCACCACCGGCGTCGGGGCAGTAATCCACACCGCAGGGGTCGAGCCGGGTGCCACCGTGGCGGTGATCGGCTGCGGCGGCGTCGGGCTCTCCTGCATCAACGGTGCCGACATTGCCGGCGCGAGCAGGGTCATCGCCATCGACCGGGTGGCCGGCAAGCTGGAACTCGCGCGCAAGTTCGGCGCCACCGACGTCGTCAACGCCGCCGAGGTGGACCCCATCGAAGCGGTGCGGGAAATGACGGGCGGCGGCGTTCACTACTCGTTCGAGGCCATCGGCCTCAAGGTGACCGCCGAACAAGCCTTCAAGATGGTCCGCCCCGGCGGTGCCGCAACGGTCATCGGCATGATCCCGGTGGGGACGATGGTAGAGATTCACGGTCCGGAGTTCCTGCGCGAGAAGAAGCTGCAAGGGTCCTCCATGGGCTCCAACCGCTTCCGCGTAGACATGCCCCGATTCGTGGACTTCTACCTCGCCGGCAAGCTCCACCTCGACGACATGATCGCCAGCCGCATCAAGCTCGAAGACGTGAACGACGCTTTGGCGCAGCTAGAGACGGGAGAAGTCGCCCGCAACGTCATCATCTTCGACTAAGTCGCGACCCTCGGAGGGAGGGCGTCTCGCCCTCCGTGGTGCGCCATTAGGCGCACAGGGGCGTCGCGGCCCTACCGCTTTCCGAGTTGTCGAAGGCGTTCATCTACACCTGATGCCTCACTACACATCTCAAGCACGGAACGTGCCTGCGGCGCACAGGGGCGCGCCCTTCGGGCGCATCGACGAGGCGTTCTCGGTCCAAAGGCCCGTTACAGACTCGCCTCCACCGCCACGGTCGGCGGCGGCAAAGGAAAGGCCGAGTCAGTTGGTCTTCTACGGCGAGGGCTGGAAGTACTTTCGCGTCTGGATCGCCAACGTGGCCCTGACGCTCGCCACCTTGGGACTGTACTCCCCCTGGGCCAAAGTACGCACCCGCCGCTACCTCTATGGCAACACGTACTTCGGGAACGAGTCGTTCGATTTCACCGCCGATCCGGTCTCCATGCTGCCGGGGCGGCTGATTGCCGTCGCGCTGATCGCAACGCTATGGGTTGCTGACCTGTTTTCGCCGCTCGTCTATGGCTTTTCGCTTTACTACTTCGCGGGCCTCTTGGCGTTCGCGCCGATCTTGCCGTGGGTGGTGGTGCGAGCGCGGTCGTTTAACCTCCGTCACACGCGCTGGCGCAACGTGGGCTTCGCTTTCCACGGTACATACCGTGAAGCAGCGCTGTGGTATCCGATCGCGATTCTCGCGGGCATTGCGAGCATGGGCCTCGCTTGGCCGTGGCTGCGCTGGCGTCGCGACCAATACCTGACCGACAACTCGAGCTTCGGCCTGACGCAGTGCCGCCTTGCTGGTGATTCCGGTGGCTACTATGGCACCTATGCCGGCTCCGTTGGGATCGTGATCGGGTTGATGCTCCCTTGTCTCTTCATTGCCGGGAAGTTGATGCCGGCTGTCGGCCCATTTTTTGCCACGATCATCACGGCGCTGCCGTTCTTCCTCGCCTCGGTCTATATCACGGTCAGGCTCGCCAACTACCGTTGGAGCAACACGACGCTGGGCGGAACGCGGTTCCGGCTTCGGCTCAGCGTGATGCAGATGTTCTGGCTCTACATGTCCAACATGGTGCTGATTGCTGCCACGGCCGGGCTCTTCATCCCGTTCGCCCGACTGCGCGTGTTCCGCTATCGGCTTTCCCGGTTCGAGGTCTTCCTCGCCCAGGACATCGCAACCTTCCAAGCCGACCCCGCCGCCTCGCCTAGCGCGTTGGGTGCAGCGATCAGCGACGGGTTCGAGATCGACGTCGGCGCATGAGGATCCACGCCGAGCTCTACGATGGATCTGTCACCACCGGTCGCCCCGTGGTGCTGTCTGCGGCACCCGGCGGACGACTGCGGATCGAAGACGGAGGCACCATCCGCGAGCACGCCTACGCAGAAGTGCGCATTGCCTCCCGAATCGCCGATACGCCGCGGCGAGTGACGCTGGCAGACGGAAGCGGGTGCATTGCGACGGACAATGACGCTATCGATGCCTTGGACGTAGCCCTTGCTCGGGCGGCACCCGCACAGGCGCGTGGACGCAGGTTTCGTCGCGGTGTGGACCGCCTCGCCCGATTGCTCGACCGGGACGCACTTGGTGTGGCCGTCGCCCTCACGGTCGCTGTCGGAATCCTGTTCGCTGCCAGCCGCTGGGGTGCGCCGGCGCTAGGCACCGCCATCGTGTCGGCAGTTCCGCCAGAGGCAGATGCCCCCATCGGTCAACAACTGGTGGACGCACTCGATCAGATTCGTCTGTTTCAACCCACGGCCTTGGCCCCGGAACGCCAAGACAGCTTGAGGCGGGCGTTCGGCGACATCCGGGGCGACCTCGGCGTCGACGCCCGGCTCGAGTTCCGGCAGGCCAAGCTGCTCGGCCCCAACGCGTTTGCGGTTGCCGGTGGCACGGTGATCCTTACCGATGCCATTGTCGAGATCGCCATGCATGACGAGGAGCTCGTCGCCGTGCTTGCCCACGAACTCGGTCACGTTCGTGAGCGGCACTGGCTGCGGATGGTGGCGCAGTCCGCGGCGATAGTCGTGATTTGGACGGCGGTGACCGATCCGACGCTCGCGACGCTAGCCGCCGTCGCGCCCTCGCAACTGCTGGAACTGTCCTACTCGCGCGAGTTCGAACGGGAGGCCGACGAAATCGCATTTGACTACTTGACGCGCAACGGGATTCGGCCCACGCGCCTGCAGGACCTCCTGAAGCGCATCACCGCCTCTTGTGGTGAACACTGCGACCAAGCGTCGTGGCTTTCCTCGCATCCGCCGGTGGAGGAACGCAGTGGCGATTGAACGATGGCCGCTTTGGCATGCCATCATGGGGCCGTGATTCACCGAGTGAAGGAGGTTTCGTGACCGTTTCCGATTTCTGGCCACCCGCGCCTGACCTACGCCGGGACGACATCGCACTCTCGTTTCGGGGCAACGACTACCTTGGGCATCTTGTGGCGCCACCGGAGGATGCCGGTCCGCGACCCTTGGTGATGGTGATTCACAACTACCAAGGGCTGAAGTTCTTCGATGTAGATGTGGCCGAGTATCTGGCGCGCGTCGGCTATGTGGGCCTTGCCATCGACGTGTACGGCAAAATCGTGCCGCCAGCGGAGCGGGTCTGGCCGGAAGGTGCGGACGAGGCCGGCATCCATGCCTTCCAGAAAAAGTGCTTCGAGGGCTTGGTGGCGATGGATCACGACCACGAGCTCTTCCGCTCACTGTTGGGCGAGTGGCTGCGCCGCGGCTTCGAACACCCCACCGTGGACGAGTCTTTCCCCGCAGCCGCCATCGGTTACTGCTTCGGCGGCATGGCGGTGATCGAGTGCGTGCGCGGCGGGCTGAACGTGGGCGGCGTCGTCTCCTTCCACGGCCTGCTGCAGACCGGCGAAGACCCAAACCCGGCCCGCTACGGCGTCGAGCGCCCGCCGCTGAAGCCTTGCGACAACCGCTACAACACAAACGCCGTCATCCTCATTGAAAACGGCGCCGACGACGGTCTCGTTCCCGACGAAAGCAAGCAACGCTTCTTTGACGAGATGGACGCGGCTGGCGTGCCGTGGGTGTTCCACCACCACGCCAAGACCCCACACGGCTTCGCCTTGGCCCCAACCTTGGGCCCACCGGGCCGGCTGCACGAAGCCACCGACCGCCGCTCCACAATGGCCATGCTGGGCCTGTTCCGCGAGATCTTCCCCGGCGTGCCACAGAATCCGGTGTCCCACAACGCCGCAGGAACCTCGATCCCGTAGTCCGTTGGATCGAGCGCCGCGATGCCTCACCACGGGGCGCCGCATGTGTTGCCCGTTTGGTTCGGGCGCGCTTCAGCGCAGCGTTAGATATCCGTACCGGCCAGCCCGATACACGCGCAGGCGTGCGCGGCTGGCGTCGCGCAGTTGCCTTGCGAGTTCGGCGATGTCCACGATGCCGTGGTTGTTTACGCCGATGATGATGTCGCCTTCACGCAGCCCTTGGCCGGCGGCGCGGGTGTCGGCGGCGAGGCCGCTCACCACCACGCCGACGCTGCTGGCGGGGTCGCCGTCCTCTCGGAAGTTCATCAGCGTGGCACCGGTGAGGCGGGCGTCGATACGGTCTCCGGCGACGGAACGGTTGTCGTCTATGACGAGCGCGAGGTCCAGCCGCTCCCCGTCGCGCACCACCTCCACCGCCAAGCGGTCGCCCACCATCGCCAAGGCCGACTCGCTGGTGTAGTCGGCGATGCGCCGCACCAAGCGACCGTCCACGGCGGTGACCACATCTCCCGGCCGCAACCCCGCATCTTCCGCGATGCTGCCGGGCGCGACTTCCACGACCACTACGCCTTGGGCAGACGATGCTCCAAGCGCCTCCGCTAGTTGCGGGTCAAGCGCTTCCACTGCAATGCCGATGTCGCCGCGACGCACTTCGCCGTATTCGACCAGGTGCGCCATGATCGCTTCCACCAGATTAGAAGGAATCGCAAAGCCGATGCCGACGTTGCCGCCGCTCGGCGCGACGATGGCGGTGTTGATGCCCACCAGGGCGCCGTTCAGGTCCACCAGCGCACCGCCGGAGTTGCCGGGGTTGATGGAGGCATCCGTCTGGATGAAGTCCTCGTAGCCTTCGATGCCGAGGCCGCTGCGGCCCAGCGCGCTGACGATGCCGGAGGTGACGGTTTGATCGAGGCCGAAGGGATTGCCAATCGCCACCACGAAGTCGCCCACCCGCAGCGAGCGGCTGTCCGCGAAGTCGATCTCCACCAGTTCGTCGGCGGCGATGCGGAGCACGGCCAGATCCACCTGCGGATCGACCCCAACCAGTTCTGCCGCGAATTCCCTACCGTCCGACAGCGTCACCCGAATCTCGTCGGCGTCGTTGACGACGTGGTGGTTCGTCACCAAAAGCCCCGCTGCGGCATCCACGATCACGCCGGAACCGGCGCTGCGTGTGCGCCGCTCGGGCACCTGGAAGAACTGCCGGAAGAACGGATCGTTGAGGAGGGGGTTGTTGCTGCGCGTGCGGGCGTAGGTGGCGATGTTGACGACGCCGGGGGAGGTTCGTTCCAGCATCGGTGCCAATGTCGGCAATGGCTGGCCATCCACTTCCGAAGGCAGGGCCGCCCAGCCCGCCGGCATTGTGAACGTCAGCGCTAGACTGACAAGCCACGCCGCGGGCCTCGGAGCGAGCGATGGAGGGTGAGCGCCGCCGCACCCCTCGCCAACGCTCGGGGTGTGGCCCCGGCCTCCACCTCCCGAGGACCTCGCCCCGCACACGCGGCGCTTCCGCGCCGCTCCTGCGGCGCAAGCTCTTGGCGCCTTTCCTCCGAGGTCGGCAGTGCCGCGGCAAACTCTTCCTACGGTAGTCCTCAACATGGCACGCACGTTCCGCCCGTTTCCGCTCTCGCCCATCAGATGCCTCAGCGACCCATATCGTCGCCTACGTCAGCAGAAGGCAGCCGTCCCGCCGCGACGAAGACGAAGAATGCCACGCCGCTCGTCAATGCGGCGGCGAGGAACGCCACACGGTAGTCGAACGCATCGTGCAGCAAGCCCATCGCCAGCGGCCCGCCCGCCACGCCTAGCGTCGTCGCCGCGTGGGCCACGGCATACAAGCGCGGGTAGCGCCCCACGCCAAACGCCTGCACGACGATGAGCGGCTGCAGCATCAAGAGGTTGCCCACGGTGAGGCCGAACACCGCTGCCCCCGCCAATGCCGTCACCTCGGAGTCTGCATAGGCGATGGCGGCCATGCCGAGAGATTGCCCCGCCACGTTGAGCAGGGTGAATGCAAGGATGGGAAAGGTCGTCACCACCACGCCGCCCAGCAATCGCCCGACGATGCTCACCCCGGCCATCACGGAAACCGCGAGCGACGCCACCACATGATCGGTCATGCGCTGCACATGGTTGAAGAGGTGCGCCACGGCACCTACCTGGGTGCCGAGGATGAGCACATAGGCTGCGGTAGTGGCGAGGAAGAAGCGGGAGCCGAGGGCGGAGCGGATAGGCTCGCTAACTGGAGGCGGCGCTGAAGCCCGAGCCTCGTCGGGCCACGAACGCACGAGCCACAAGGCAATCGGCACGATCACCACGAACTGGAACGCCCCGAACCAAGGCATCGCCGCCTCGATGCCAAGGTGGTGGATGACGCTCGCGCACGCCGGCGTCAGCACGATGCCGCCCGTGGAAAGTCCGGTGCTCGCCACCGAAAGCGCCACGGATCGGTTCGCGCCCGGAAACCACCGCGTCACCAGCGTCGTGCCCGGAATCAGCGATATGCCGCTGTTGCCAATGCCGAAGAGGGCGTAGAGCAGCCAGACGTGCCAGATCTCCTGTGCCGCGCCCACCGTCGCCAGAGAAGTGCCGGCAATGGCCGACCCGGCCACCATCACCCAGCGAACATCCACCCGTTCCATGAGCCGCGCCACGACCATCCCGGAGACGCCGCTCACCACGAACATCACCGCAATCGCGCCTGAGAGTTCGCCGACGGCGAAGGAGCGCTCGTCCGCCAATGCGTTCATGTACACGGAAAGGTTGTAGAAGCCGAAGCCGGAGGAGACCATCAGCACCAGGAACACGCCCGCCACCACCCACCACGGCGACCGCTCGCTCAAGCGCATGTCAACGAAACCGACAACGCTGCACGAACAGCGAAGCCCGCTGGGCAGATATTCTCGAGCCTGTGGAGCTGGCCGCGCGGCGCGGTCCCCGGGTTGGATCGAAGTGACATTTCAGCACGCTGCCGCCAGCCGCGCGGCGACGCATGCGCTGGGCGTGCCGTGTTGAGCGCGCCGGGCCGGCCGGATGGCGCGGTCCCCGGGTTGGATCGAAGTGAGGTTTCAACACGCTGCCGCCAGCCGCGAGGCGAATAAAGAGTGGAGCGGGCGATGGGAGTCGAACCCACGTCACCAGCTTGGGAAGCTGGGGTAATGCCGTTATACGACGCCCGCGTGCCGCGAAGGTTACCCCAAAAGGCTGGGGTTCCGGCTCGCAGGGAACAAACTACGCAACACGTTGGTAAACCAAGAATGTGCCTCGAGGCCGAGCTAACACCAACGTGCCAGCCGGATGGCGCCGTGTGAAGTGCCTCGAAGAGAGGGCCCATCACGCTCCTCCCGCCGAAGGCGAGGAAACCAAGGGGCCGAAGATGCAACCAGCCCTCCCTCCGCGAGACGGGCCTGTCGGCAGTACTGGGCGTGATTCCCTGAAGGTCAGGGGTTCTAACCGCTCGCTCCCCGCACGCGGAAGGTCCACAGCACAACCCCCACCGCCCCCCAGGCGACCACCATTCCCCACTCCTGGGGCCAAGCCAGCGAGGATGGACTGAACGGCATGTAGAGGCACAGCAGCAGCGCGCCGAGGACGATGGCGGTGTGGCCCACGAACGTGCCGTGGCGGACGCGATAGGGCCGTTCCATCTCCGGTTGTCGATGCCGCAGCACGAGAAACGCCACCGGCACGAACAGCCACGCCACCACCACCGCAAAGCTGCCGGCGTTCACCAGCCACACCAGAATCGTGCGTCCGAACAACGGCGAGATGCACGAGGCGATACCGAGGGCGAGGATTCCCACCCACGGCGTGTTGTAGCGTGGATGCAGGCGAGCGAATGCCGCCGGCAAGGCGCCCGATTGCGCGAGGGCGAACATGAGCCTGCTGCCGCCGATGATGAACGCGTTCCAGCTCGTGAGAATGCCGCCCACTCCGCCAATGATGAGCGCCGCCCCAGCCCATTCGCCGCTCCACAGCTTGCTCGCCGCGTCCGCCGTCGCCATCGTTCCCCCCAGGGCTTGTTGCGGCAGCGCAGCACCTACGGCAAAGGAAATCGCGCCGTACCAAAGCACCGCCATCGCCAAAGACAGCACCAGCAGCACGCCGATGCGGCGGCGCGGCACGGCAATCTCCTCGGCCGATTGGGGCAGCACGTCGAAGCCCACCATCAGACTCGGCACCATGATGAGCACCGTCAGGATGCCCACCGCGGGCATGGCGATGAGCGGCTTTGCGGTGTCGATGCTGCCGAAGGCGCCAGCCCCCACGAACAGCAAAAGGCCACTCAGGAAGATGGCGGCCGTGACCACGGTCTGCACGAACGCGGCGGCGCGGATGCCGATGTAGTTGATCCACGTCATCAGCACGGCGCCACCCACGCCGACCGCCACGAACCCCACGTCCACCGGCGCCCCGAACACCTCCCACAGGGCGCCAAAGCGGATGCCTGGCAGGAGGTATTCCACCGCTGTCGGCAAGGCCACGGACTCGAACACGCACACCGTCGCGTAGGCCATCAGCAGAGCCCACGTACAGGCGAACGACCAGTGCGGCCCCAACGCAACCTTGGTGTACACATGCTCGCCACCGGCCTCGGGCATAGCGGCGGCGAGTTCGGCATAGGTGAGGCCAATGAAGCCGATGACGACACCGCCGGCGGCGAAGGCGATCACCGTGCCGAGGCTGCCGGCATTCTCTACCCACACCCCGGTGAGCAGCACCCAGCTCCAGCCGATCATGGCCCCGAACGAGAGCGCGAGCACTTCGCGCCCCTTCAACACGCGCTCGAAACGCCCCTCTCGGCCGCTGCCTTGCCCCTCGTCCATGTGGTTTGTCTACAATCCGCCGCCCATCGATGGGTCGATTGTCAGGGAAGGACTTGCCAAACCACAACCAGCCGCGCCGCTATCGCATCCCGCATTGGCACAGGGCCGTGGAAATCGTCATTGCCGAAGACGACGCCTTGGAACTCTACCTCGACGGCTGCCTCCGCAAGCGCCGGGAGCCCGGACCCCCTGATCCCCTCTACGTTTGGACCAATGTCGAACTGGACTGGGAAGAGCACCACTACATAGAAGCCCGCTACTTCAGCAGTGCCGGCGAACTCAACGTGACGGTGAACGGCGAGCCCCTGTTCGAGGCGAATGTGGGCGAGTAGGCCGTAGGGGACGGGCTTGTCCGAGGCAGACCGAATCCAACGATTTGATTTAACGTGATTTACTGGCCGTTGTCCAGTTCGGGTTACTGCTGGCGTTAGTGGTATTCGGGGCGATGGTAGAAGCGCCTCGGTAGTACGTTCCGCGCGCGCCAGCGAAGCGTAGAAGCACGGGCCGACGCGGGACGCTGGATGGCGCGGCGCGCGGCGTGAGGGCGAGAGGTCGCCAGTAGGACGAAGCCCTATGATTCGCGGGGGTTCCGTCGGAGTCCACGTTGTTTCCAGACGGGTTCTGTAGCTTGGCCTTCGCGACGTACGCGCGATGGTTGCGGACGACCTGGTCGTCGTCCTTGAGCATCGGACCGGCCGGCTTCCGGAGCGGCCAATGTAGTGGGCGCAGGCGGTGCGCACGCACTCCGCGATGCTCGCGGCTGCGGCGAGGCGGGTTTGCGCGCGGCCATGGCTGCGACCCGCCGCGCCGCTATTGTCATGGGGGTCCGATGGCCGATGCTGCCACGAGACTTTGGACCAGTGACCTTATCCCTGGAGTCCCCTGCTCATCGAACGTCCGGATCGAGTGAGAGCCCACTATCGCGATGTCCGCCTTGCCCCGCAGGTACTTCATGCCCTTGCCGTCCCTGATCCCAAGTCCCACGGCCAGTGGCAGCTCGGTGGCGGCTCGGCAGCGTCCGAGATACTCGGTCAGTTCCTCCGAGAACTCGGTTGCCGCGCCCGTCACGCCCGGTCGCGCCACGCAGTAGACAAAACCCCTTGCGTGCTCTGCGAGATAGGCCATGCGCTCGTCGCTGGTGTTCGGAGAATAGAGAAGGATGGGATCGAGACAGGCGCGGTCCATCGCGTTGAGATACTCGCGCGCCTCCTCCGGCGGGAGGTCGGGAACGATGGCGCCCTTCAACCCCAGCCCCGACATGCGATCTGCGAACGCAGCCACGCCGTAGCGGTGCAGGATGTTGTAGTAGGACATGATGACAAACGGGATGTCGAAGCGCTGCGCGCACTTGCCGGCAAAGTCGAGGCACCCGGACACCGTCATGCCGCCGGCCAGGGCCCGCTGGTTCGCGCCGAGAATCACCGGTCCGTCCGCGATGGGCTCGGAAAACGGCACCTGCAGCTCCATCAGGTCGACGCCTGCCTCGACCATGGCCTCGACCGTCTGCATGGACCGCCCGTAATCCGGGTAGCCGATGACGATGTGCGTCATCAGCAGCACGTCGCGTTGCCTACGCCGTGCCTTGATGTAACTCTCGAGCGCCATACTGTTCCGCCTTGTGCCTGATGAACGCACGCCAGCCCGGATCCTCGAAGGCTTCGGCGACAGTGAAGATATCCTTGTCACCGCGCCCCGACTGATTGACGATGACCACGTCTTCCTTCGCCAGCCCCCTCACTTCCTTGAACGCCTGGGCAAATCCGTGCGCCGACTCAAGCGCCGGAACCAACCCTTCGCAACGCATGGTCAGCGCCATGGCATCGACGACTTCGCTGTCGGTGACGGCTTCGAACCGCGCGCGGCCGGACCGTTGCAGGTGCGCAAGGATGGGGGACACCCCGATGTAGTCGAGCCCGGCTGCAACGCTGTGCGTCTCGCGCATCTGACCGTCGCCGTCCTGAAGGAAGTAGCTCCTGTAGCCCTGGGCGATCCCGATCGAGCCTTGGCCGCCCGCGAGGCGCGATGCGTGCCGGCCGCTGCCCAGTCCACGACCGCCTGCCTCGGCGCCCACGAGTTCCACATCGTCGTCCAGGAAGCCACTGAAGATGCCCATGGCGTTGGAACCGCCGCCCACGCAGGCGTAGACACGCTTCGGCAGCTTTCCGGCTTGGTTCAGCACCTGTCGCCGCGCCTCCTGGCCGATGATGGACTGGAAGTAGGTGACCATTTCCGGAAAGGGGTGCGGGCCGCACGCCGTCCCCAGCACGTAGTGCGTGGTATCCGGGTGGGCCATCCAGTCGCGAAACGCCTCGTTGATGGCGTCCTTCAGGGTCCTCGAGCCGTCCCGCACCGAGACGACGGTGGCGCCGAGACGTTCCATCCAGAATACGTTGGGGCGTTGTCGGATGACGTCGACTTCCCCCATGTAGATCGTGCACTCCAATCCCATCCTGGCGGCCATGGTTGCGGTGGCGACCCCGTGTTGACCCGCGCCGGTCTCGGCGACAACCCGCGTCTTGCCCATCCGCTTCACCAGCAGCCCCTGTCCCATGACGTTGTTGGCCTTGTGGGATCCGGTGTGGTTCAGGTCCTCGCGCTTGATGTAGATTCGGGCTCCACCGAAGCGCTCGCTGAGGTTCTCGGCCAGGGTAAGAGGGGTTGCGCGGCCGCAACAGCTGGCCATGAGCTGTTCGTACGACTTCCGGAACGAGGGATCGCTCTTGGCGTCTTCGAACGCGTCCTCGAGCTCATCGAACGTCGCGACCAGAATCTCGGGCACATAGGCGCCGCCGAACCCCGAGTAGTAGCCCCTGTTACGCATGGTGAATTGCTCCGATGTCCTGCGCGAACACCACCTCGTCGGTGCGGCAGAAGAGCTCGGCAAAGACGCCGCCGGGCGCTTCCGGGAAGTCCAGGGTCCGCTTGACGAGTAATAGCGGTTCGCCGGCATTGAGCTTCAGTGTCCGCGCCATCGCGTCGTTCGCCGCGAGCACGCGGAAGGTCTGCCGCCCGAAGCGCGGCTTCAGCCCATAGCGCTGGGCAACGAGTTGCGAAAGCGACCCCGCCGCCACGGGCAGGGCAGCGTCCAGATCGGGGAACAGGTCAGGGTCGAAGTACAGCCGTTCGACGATGACCGGCTTGCGGGCAATGGCACCCAGACGCTCCACCGTGTGGACCTTGCGCCCGGCCATCGGATTCTCCGGATCGGGTGCAACGTTCCTCAGAGCCAGCTTCCTCACCCAGCGCGTCTCCAGACTGACGCCGCTTCGTCTGAACGAGGCGAGGGTGCCCCCGAGGGAGAACAGGTCCACCTCGGGAATGACGCCTTCGGCGACGAACGTGCCGGCACCGCGTCTTCGTTCCAGCACGCGCTGGCGCACCAGCACCTCGGTGGCCTGTCGAACGGTCGGACGTCCCAAGCCGTAGCGGGCGGCCAGCTGGTGTTCCGATGGGATGCGCGCGCCTGGCGGATAGAGCCCGGCGCGGATCTTCTCGCACAGCTCGTCGGCGAGCTGCTGGTATAGAGGCAGCGGTGAGTCAGCATTGAGCATGCCCTCGATGGTGCATCTGATATGTCAAGTTGTCAAGACAAATATTTGAACACCACCAGCCGTGGCTTCGGGGAAGTGACGCCGGCCGGACGGGTTTGTGCGATCATGGAGTCCAGTCGCAGCGGGCTTACCGTACGCCTCCTGGAAATGGTGAGGACCGACCCCATGCGGCGTCTGCCAACTCAAACCAACGAGGTGTCGAATGACGAAGCTATCCAGGCTGTTTCCGGTGATCTACTCCGAGAAGCTCGAAGAGACGAAGCACTTCTACTGTCAGTTGCTGGGCTTCGAGGTCGAGTTCGACAGCGACTGGTTCGTCAATCTGACAGGAGGCGCGAGCGGCGAGCTGGAAATCGGGATCCAGCGGTACGACCACGAGCTCATTCCTGAAGCGTTTCGAGCCGTTGCGAAAGGAGTCAGCCTGGCGTTGGAGGTTGACGACGTGGACGCTGTCTATTCGAGCTTCGAGGGCAGGGACGACCTAGTGGCTCAGATTGCGGACGAAGAGTACGGACAGAGACATTTCATGTGCGTGGATCCCAACGGCGTCCTCGTTGATGTGGGGATGCCGATCGAACCGTCCGACGCCTTCAAGGCCGAGTACATGGACAGCGAGTGAGAAGCTCTTGCGTAGGCGGACGGCAAGCATCCGGCCACACTTCCGGAACGGCGATAGGCGTGGAGGAAGCTGAGGCCGACATGTAGGGAGTGACGGCAACGTCGATCTAGCCTCGTCTCCCTGCGCTCGCGCCGGTAGGGCTCCACGTGCCGTCATCGTGCTTCTCAAAGCGTTCGAGGCGAAGCGGTGCTTGCCTCCACTAAGCTTGCACCTTGGCTGCGAGTACGGGGCGGCCGTGCGACGAGCGGTTCCGGCGGCCGGGGCTGCCGCCTGTTTGGCACTCTCGGCTCGGTCGACCAATACGTGCCGCCGCCCTTCAACCTTGGACCCTCGCATTGGACTTCATGGTGTCGATGTGCTTCGCTGCCGGCCAATCGGATCGGATCGTACGCGACGTGTCAGTGGACTCTGCCTTTTTGGTCGTGGACGCGTTCGCGGTGTTTGCCGTGGCGCTCATCGCCACTCAGTACCTCCGCCTGATGCCCAGCAACATCAACGCCCAGCTTCTGGGGGTGCTTTGTCTCGCCGAGATCTGTCATGTCGTGTTGGGTAGGTACCAATACGGGTATTGGATCTCGGAGCCCTTTCGGATCGCCCTGTCTCCCGCCGCCGAGACGATCCTGAACCTGGGGCGCAACATGGCGCCCGGCATCTTCCTGTTCCTGAGCCACTCGATGCTGCGTGACGGCAAGCGACTGCCGAAGGCGTTGCTTGTCCTGTTCGTCGTACAGCTGCTTCTTGAAGAGCCGGTCCATTTCTTCATCGGCCAGGGGTTCCCGGCCGAACGGCTGCTGACGGAGACAGTGCCGACAATGCTGCAAACGGTCTTTGTCGGCTGGGCGATGTTCTGGATTGTCGCGGAGTGGCCATCCGACCTGATCGAAGCCAGGCGCGGCGTCCGGTTTCTGTTCCTGCTGGTCGTTGGCGTGACCATGCTGCTAGCGGGTCTCCTGCAACGGGTCGTCATACCGCCGAACGAAGTAGAAAACTACTACGCACACATGTTCCTGATCGCGATCTACACGCTAGTTGCGTTTGTCGTGCTCGTCCGAACGCTGTCCAGAGACAGCGCCCACCTTCTGCAGCTAAGTCGGGTCGGCGCCGGGGCAATGGCAGACGAGGTGAAGGCGCGGGAGCGCATGGAAACCCTCTTGAGGAATCACGATGGCGTCGAATCAGACCCGCATTTGGACGCGCTGGTCCGCCTCTTGGACGTCGACCATGTCTATCGGCGCCCCGAACTTTCGATGCGGTCGCTAGGGAAGCTCTGAACTGGCGTTGCGAATCGCCGGTGTTGGGTTGTCGACGA
>VXSY01000275.1 GCA_009837725.1 Gammaproteobacteria bacterium
ACGAACCTCACGGTCCCACGTCCCGAAAGTCCGGAATGTCTCTGAACCTCGACAGAGGCGACTTTGCTGGATATTCCGCCATCTTGACGTGCAGGGAAATTGGTGTAGAGGCGACGCACCGGCGCACGCGCCTTGACACGGCGAATTGGGAAGAGTTACAAGAAAAGCGACGGGGGACGGGCTGCAACCGATCCCCCGTCAGGTCGCCCACCAATTCTCAGAGGAAAAACCGATGAACGACCGTGTCCGATCTGATCTCAAACAGAGAATCAAGACCAGACTGCGCAGGCGTCAGCATTGCGCTGACACCGTATTGCACCGTTTGCGACTGGACAAGCTGGAAGTCCGTCAGGAAGTCCTCATGTCCGCTGTCGCGTGCTTCATGTCCTCAAATACCAAGGCCGAGTGCGCCGAAAAGATCGACGAATTGTACCGTGCTGTTCACGACCTCCCTCCCAGCATCCGCAGGACGTGGGCGCTTGAGTTCCTGGACTTCTACCTCAACGTGCTGGAACAGTCAGGAGATTCGTCACTGGCGGTTCAAGCTAGGTAAGTAGTTCCCAAAAAACACGATGCCAGCATTCGCAGCCTGGCGACGGTAACGGTTGCCGCTACGGAGTTGAATCCGGCGGGCCCATTGCCTGCATCGGGGCGAGCAGTGCGTCGTAGCGAGTGCGGGCCGCGCGCTTTGCCTCACTCGGGCCGTCGAGGGCTCGACCCAGGAACTCGAATGTCGCCAGCATTCGTTCCGGCGCTATCGGGACATGGGCTTCGCCGTGGACGAGGCGGTATTCGTGGGGGATGCGTTGTTCTGTGAGGACGCGGTGCAGGAACTCGTTGCCGATATGGTTGTGGAACTGATCTTCTCCGCCGCATTCAACGAGGATGGCTAGGCCGCTCGCGCGCAGGCGTTCGGGGTTGACCGCTGCGATGCTGGCGGGGTTGTTTTCGGCCCAGAAGGCGGCGTCCACCGGAGTGCCGAAGCGGTCGCCGAGTCGGGCCCCTTTCCATCCTTCGTACCATGCCGGCAATTCGTCAAAGGCGAGCGCCGGCTCGATGCCGGCAGCCATGCCGGCCACGGCGACGAACGCCTCGGGATTCTTGAAGGAAACGCGAAGCGCGCCGACTCCGCCCATGGAGTACCCGGCGATGGCGACTCGTTCCGGATCGCCTCCGTGACGTTCCGCCACCAAGCGCGGGAACTCCCCGGCCAGGAGCGTGGTCCACATCTCGGAGCCGTCGTGATAGTCCATGTAGTAGCCAAGCGATGCCGCGGACGGAGTGGCGACAACCACCGGCGGCAGCAGGCCAGCCTCCCACGCGCGCTCGAACAGGCGACGGTTGCTCGCCAGCCAACGCCGGTCGCCATTGCCGCCGTGCAGGAAGAGGAGGATCGGCAGCGCATCGGCCCCTCCATCGGGCAGGAAGGCCGGGCCAGGCCGCAGCACGCTGTACTCGAGCGGGCTTGGCACCAGCTCTGTCTTCAACGTGGTTTCCGCGTAGTCCGATGCGTCTGCCTGGCGTCGCAGGAATCCGACAATCTGCCTGGTTGAACGGTCGCCTTCGGTGCCAAGGTAGGCATTGAGCGCGCCGTGGCTACGGCCGATGGCTTCCACTGCTGTGGCCGAATGGCCAGCATCGCGAAGACGTTGCGCGAATGGGATCGTCTGGCTGAGGGCCGCTGGCCGTCCCTCCGAATAGAAGATCAGGAACGGCGGATGCGCCGCGTCGTACCGCACGTGGTGCCACGGCGAGACTTCCTCGACGTCGCGGGTGGTGCCGAAGACCATCTGATAGAAGTCCACGTCCGTTTCCGCCAACAGCTTCGGCAGGTCATACACCGCCGTGTCGAGCGAGACCACGCCCCGCACCGAGGCCAGATCGACGCTCGCCTCTTCAAGGAACGTCGCATTGGTGCCGAGCAAGGAGACGAGATGGGCACCGGCGGAATGGCCGATCAGGAAGAGCCGGTGCGGGTCGCCGCCGAACTCTTCGGCGTTGCGCACCAGCCACCCGGCCGCATCCGCAGCGCTTTGCGCCATTTCGGCAACGGTGGCCGCTGGCCCGAGTCGATAGTTTGCGCTGGCGTACACGAACCCTTGCGGCACGAAGGCGAGCGGCTGCAGGAACGATTGCGTCTTGTCCCCGGCAAACCAGCCGCCACCGTGCAGATAGAGCAGGATGGGAAGTCGCTCCTCGGGGCCGCGTTGCGCCGGTGTGTAGAGATCGAGGCGAAGTCGTTCGGCATCGACACCCGGCATCTCGCCGTAGACGACATCGTGCCGAACCTCGATCCCGGCGGCATCGAGCCGCTCTGCTGTCAGAGGCGCCGCCGGCTCGTCCCCATCCATCACAACTCCAATCCTGGCCGAATGGGCGTGATGGCTCGTGGCCACCGCCAGAAACAGCGCAGTGAGTAGAAGCCGATACATCGCCGCGATGATACCGTCCATGATGACTACGAACGCCTCTTGCGCCGGCGCGATCAGCAGCCCCCTGCGAAACAGTTCATTGCGTTCTTGTTGGATGGTCCACACCCTCGCGGGGGCGTGACCGTACACTTGTCACACCATGAACGCACCGCTGCTGGAATCCGCCCCTGTATTCCTTGACGCCGCTCCGGCGGAGGAGGTGTTGATTCGGGCCCGTGCGGACGTTGCCGGCGACGGTTCGTTTGGTGAGCGGTGGGTCGTGGTGGATCGAACGGACGTGCGGGTGTTCGATGGCGGCGCGCACGGAGCGGTGCAGCGGGTGCCGATAGCCGACCTTGTGGGCTGCCGCAGCGAGGCATGCGTTGGCGGCGGGGCGATGGTGCTCGAGCGTGCCGGCGAGGCGCCCATCCGCATCCGCTACTCGCAATCGGAGGCGGCGAAGTTCTCCGAGGTGGTGCGCGGCATCGAGCAGTTGCGGGAAGGCAAGGCGTTCCACATCAACGGGCACGTTCAGCGGAATCGTTGCTCCACTTGCCGTCGCCTGCTGCCGGAAAAGGACGACATCTGTCCTGCCTGCATTCACAAGGCTGCGACGCTGGCGCGGCTGGCGGTGCGGTTGTGGCCGTATAGGTTGCGGACGGTGGCCGTGGCAGTTGCGTCGCTGTTCGTGACTGCGGCTGCGCTCGCGCCGCCGCTTGTGACCGCCATGATCGTCGATGGCGCTTCGCTGCGGGCCGTTCTTGCGACCGCCGTGGCGTTTCTAGCGGTTACGCCTAGCGGCCAGCCCGATCGGACCCATGCTCATGAGGAACTCGCGCAGAAGCTCGCGAATGGCGACTACTCCCGTCGCGGTGCGGATGGCTGCCTCGGCTGTCACGACGAGGAGGAACCGTTTCCCACCTTGAAACTGTTCGCCACCGTGCACGGACACCCAGCCATTGCGGGGTCGCCATTTGCGGTGGATGCTGCGACCCCGCCGGGCGGCTTGCAGTGCGAGTCGTGCCACGGGCCGGCCGGGGAGCACGACCGCCGGATGCTGCCGGACGGCGCTCGCCGCGAGCCGATGCTGAACTTCGGGCAGCGCGGCAATGCGACGCCGGCGTTGCAGAATGCGCTTTGTCTTGCCTGCCACGAGACCTACGAGCGTGCCCATTGGCTGGGCAGTGCCCACGAGGAGGCTGAACTTGCGTGTGCAGACTGCCACCGACTTCATGCCAACACGGACCCGGTGCGAGTGCCGGACATGCAAGGGCAAGTGTGTGGTGCCTGCCACGGCAGCGTGCTCGCGGACGCGCTGAAGCGCTCGTCGCATCCGCTGCGGCAGGGACAGCTCGTCTGCCGAGACTGCCACGACCCGCACGGCGGGGTAGGGGAGGCGTTGGCCCGGCATGACGGGGTGAACGAGGCCTGCCTTTCCTGCCATGCCGAGAAGCGGGGGCCATTCCTTTGGGAGCATCCTCCAGCCGCGGAGGACTGCCTCACCTGCCACGTGCCGCACGGCTCGAACCAGCCGGCGCTGCTCACCCGGCGGGCACCCCAGCTTTGTCAGGAGTGCCATTCGTCGGCGGGTCACCGCAGCTTGGCGCAGATGGCGGATCAACTGCCGCCGGGAGCGGCGTCGGAGTTCTTGCTTGCCAACGCTTGCCTGAACTGCCATTCAGAGGTGCATGGCTCGAACCATCCATCGGCTGCGTGGTTGCGGCGATGAAAACGACGCGGTGCCCGCTTGGGAACTGGTGCGTCGCAGCCCTTTTGTTTGCTGTGGCCGAGTCGGGAGTGGCGGCGTCTGGGGAGCCATTCACGGCCGACTACACCAAGGCACGCACGGACCGATGGCGATGTCGGCTTTGCCCGTTCGACGACGCGTTTCGTCGTGAAGGGAGCGTCGCGGCCGGCGTGTTGGCGGTGGCAGAGGCAGAGCCTCGGTTCGGGCGGGACAACGGACTGGACCGCGACGGCAATCATGCGGATGTCGCCGTCAACGTTCGCTACAGCGGCGAGGATGGTCGCATGGCGACTGTCGAAGGCACGGATCTGGGGCTGGATGCCCGGCAACTTCGTGTGCTGTTCGCCCATCCGAGTGCCGGCACGACGACGTTGCAGTGGCGGGAGACGCCGCGCAACGTTGCGGTCGATGGGCGCACGCCCTATGTCAGGGCCGACGGTGGCGGCTCGCTGTCGCTGCCGGCAGATTGGACCAAGGCCTACGACACCGCCGCCATGGCCGATCTGAACTCGGCGCGGTCCTTTCGCTTCGCTACCCATCGGCGTCGCGTCGGCGCGGCTTGGCGTTTTGAGCCGAGCCCGGGTTGGCGACTGCACACCGACTACCTGCGCGAGACCAAGCGTGGCACGGAGGAAACGGGGGCGGACTTCCTCTACCAAGCGGCAATCTTGCCCAAGCCCGTGGATTACCGGACGGAAGCGTTTGGCGTGCGCGCCAGCTTTCGAGCGCGCCCCTGGCTGCTCGCCGTCGAAGCGCGCGAAGCGCGCTTCGCCAACACCACGCCGGCGCTGGCGTGGGAGAGTGCATATCCCGGTCCCGTGCCCATGGGCCGCAAATCCCTCGCACCGAGCAACGCGCTGCGCACACTGTCGTGGACCGCACGTTCCACCTTGGGTCGCACCAGCATCCACAGCCGGCTGTCGTGGTCGCGAGGGCACCAGGACGAGGCGTTCGTCTCCGGGGCCGCGGGGGATGCCCTTGCTGGATTCCCGCCTCCGGCGCCGAGTCTCGAAGGCCACATTCATGGCTTTGCGGGATCGGTGCGGGCTGTGAGCCGCGTCACCGGGCGACTGCGACTCGATGTGTCGCATCGTCGATTGCAGCGAAACAACCGGACGCCACTTCGAACCTGGACACCGGTGCTCGGCGACTTGGTGGCGATGCCGGCGCGCACCAACCGCGCGCATGGCTTCGACCGCCACCGCTCGGAGTTGCGCCTGCGCTATCGGCTGCCGCGTGGCGTGCGACTGGCGGCGGGCGCATCGAAGGCTGCCCTCGGCCGACAGGTTTCGTCGGGTTCGCGGCCAGAGGTGGTTCGAAACGAGGAGGCGGGGTTTTGGCTCGAAGCCGCTGCCCGCTGGCGCAGCTTGGGGGCGACCCTCAAGGCTTCGCGAGGGGAGCGTCGGGCAGTGGCATTCGAAGCGCGCGGCACCAACAACCCGCTTACGCGGCGGTTCCACCAAGCCGAACGGGAGCAGCGCGGGTGGAAAGCGCGGCTGCATGGTGACGTGGGCGCTTCCGGCTTGTCGCTCGGCCTCTATGCCGACCGGCGCAGGAACGGCTACCCCGACTCGGCCTTGGGCCGCCTCCACGACGAAGACCGAGGCTGGGGCGTGGACTTCAGCTATGCCTTCGGGATGAAGGCCACTCTGTCCGGTTTCTACGACGGGCAGCGAGCCGCTTTTTCGAGTGCGGGAAGCGCGGCGTTTGGTGTGGCGGATTGGTGGTCCACCAGCCGCGACGCCGTGGCTGCCCACGGCGTCACACTCGAATCCAGTCTGCTCGCAAACGACCGGCTGCACCTTTCCTTCGCATACGTACGCTCTTCCGGGGAAGGCGTGTACCGGACGACCCGTTCGTTGGCCGAGACGCCGGCGGCGGCCTCCATCTTCCCGGCTCTCGTCTCCGAACAATCTTCTCTCGACATCACGGTTCGATACCGCTACAGCGACCGAGTTACGTTGGCCTTGCGCCACTACGGCGAACGCTACCGAAGTGCCGATTGGGCGTTCGATGGCGTGGCGATGGACACGATTCGCAACGTCCTGACGACTGGCCGTGCGATGCCGCGCTATTCGAACCGGGTGGTGGGGTTGCTGGTGGAGGCGCGGTGGTAGCGCGCCCTGTAGGGCGCGTCGGTAGTTCGCTGGCGCGAACTGCTGGCCTTCGTGCTCGCGTTCGCTCGCAGCTACGGCTACCAGGTAAGTCGCGCTTCACCGCCGGCGCGGCAAAGTCCGACTTACCTGGAAGTGCAGCGAGGGGCTTGCGGCCCGCCTGGATGGCGGCGCCACGACTACCTCTCACCGCGGCCTTTCCCGCAGCAGGTTTGCCGGCGAGTACTGGTCCGTCAGGGCCCGCTTGTCCCGGTCCCAGTCGATGCGGGTCGTCAGGGCTCTCGGATAGGAGGCAACCGGGACTCCGAGCGGCCGCATTGCGCCCCGCCAGCGGTTGGCGTTGCTCGTGAGCAGTTCCTTGGGCGGCAGCGAATCGTTCATCGCGAGGACAATGCGGTTGTCGCTGTCGTTGCGCTTGAGGTTGTAGAAAGGCCCGAACACCCGGCGGTAGGTGACGCTCTCGTGGTCGTAGAGTTGGCTGTGGGCGAAGGTGTTGGCCACCACCACGCCACCGGGCGCGAGAAGCTCCCCGACTTCCTCCAAGAACTCGGCGGTCATCAGGTGCTCCGGAATGTAGTCGCCACCGTAGGCGTCGAGGAGGATGAGATCGTAGCTGGCACCCTCCCGGAGCGCCCGCTTGGCGAACACCCTGGCGTCGCGAACAATCACCCTTGTGCGCGAGCCCGGGTCAAATTCGAAGAAGCGGCGCGCGACGTCCACCACGGCGGGATCAATCTCCACCACGTCGATGGTGGCTTCGGGCAGCAGGTCGGTCAGCGCCACCACCAGCGAGCCGCCACCGAGGCCAGCCATGAAGATGCGTTCCGGCTCTGGGTTCAGCAGCAATGCGGCCAGCATCATGCGGGTGTAGCCGAACACCAGGCGGTTCGGGTCCGTCTCGTCGCGGCAGGATTGGTTGCGCCGTTCTTGCCGGGTGCTGAACTGCAGGCACAGCAGATCGCCCCGGCGGACGACAAGGATGGTCTGATAGAGCGACTGCTCGCGGTGGATCACCTCGGCGCCCCACGCCCCGGCGGCAGGAGATGCTGCGAAGATGAGCAAGAGCACGAGCGTGGCCAGGCTCCACCGCACCGTCGACTTTGGCGGTCCGAGGGTTGCCTTCCGCACCATCGGGGCGTCAGCGCCCATGCATACCCATCCGATCGAGCGCCACTGCAGCGACTCCCAACGCAAGCAGCGTGGCCGAGAGCGTGATGATGATGTTGTTCACCTCGAACCAGAGCACGAAGTAGAAACTCGTCGCCAGCGTGCCCAACGCGCTGCCGATGGTGGAGACGAAGTAGAGCGTGCCGGCGACCTTGCCGGACTCTTCCCGCACCCGCACCAAGAGGCTCACGGAATACGGCGAGATCATGCCGAGAACCACCGTCGGTGCCACGAAGAGCGCGAGAGCTGCCACGAGGCTGCCGTAGCGCGGGTCGTGGATGCGGTCGAAGACCCACGTGGTGATGGGTTCGGCGGCAAGCGCTAGCGGTCCGAGAATGCAGCCAGCGCCGAGGAAGATGACGGCGAACCGGGTTAGCGTTGGCCCGTGCAGGGAAAGCCGCCCGCCCACCAAGTAGCCGAGCGCGAGCGCCAGCATGAAAACGGTGATGATGCTGCCCCAAACATAGATGCTGCTGCCGAACCACGGTGCCAACATCCGGCCGCCGAGCAGTTCGAGCGACATGATGACGAAGCCGCCGGCAAAGGCGAGAACGGTGACGGTGGGGGCCTTCGCGAGGCTGGGGGATTGCTCGTTGGCGGGCCGAGCCGCCGCATCCGGATGTGAAGGCGCGTTCATGTCGGCATTATCGCCGTTTCGGTTGGGGGGTGGGTCGCTCCGAGGTGCTTGAGCCGAGGATCCCCACGGGCGTGGGATAGCATTCCGCGAAACACGGAGGTGAACCGTCATGGCGCTGCAGCTCGAGAAAGACTGGTCCCTGGCCGTGCCCGCCGACATGGAGGGGCTGCACGAGCGCTGGCTGGCGGTGCTTGGCTCCGACGGTATCTCGGACGCCATCCCGAACGCCGTCAATCCCGTGGCGTTGTCTTGACCGCGCGAAGCCCCGAGCGCCTGCGCGCACTCTTCCATCGCTTCGGGCGCGTAGAGGCCATGGAGCTGGCATCGCCGCTCTACGCTGAACTCGCGTACGCGGTGTCCGAGAGCCCCGACCTGCTGGCGCTCGCCGCGCAAACGCGACCGCATCAACCGCCTCCGAACATGCTGTTCGGCGCCGCGCAGTACCTGCTGCTCCGCGGTGTTACGCATCCTCTCGCCGCACACTATCCGATCGTGTCCGGCAAGCCCCGACCGATGGCGCCGGCCGCGGCGGACTTCCGCGACTTCTGCCGCACGCATGCCGGCGAGGTTGCCGAACTGTTGCGCACGCGTCGCACGCAGACAAACGTCGTACGCCGATGCACGTGCCTCGTCCCGGCGTTCTCCGTGGTATCCAGGGAGGCGCAGGGGCGTCCGCTACACCTGATCGACCTCGGGGCAAGCGCGGGCCTCAACCTGAACTTCGATCGGTACGGCATCCGTTACACGCACGGCGGCCGCGAAGTCCTCCGTTGGGGCGATGCTGGTGCAGTCGTCCAGCTCGAGGCTGAACTCCGCGGCGAGGGGCTGCCCCCGCTCGAGCGGCACATCGCGGTCGGCGGGCGCGTCGGAGTGGACCTCGACCCGATCGATGCGCTCGACCCGGAGGCTCTGCTGTGGCTGCGGGCGCTTATCTGGCCGGAGCATGTCGAGCGCCACGAGCGCCTGTTGGACGCCGCCGAGGAACTACGCAAGCACCCGGTCCGGCTGCGCGGAGGGGATGCCGTGGAGACCCTTCCGCACCTGCTCGCGGAGGCGCCCGGGGACGAAGCCCTGACCGTGTACACGACGGTGGCCCTCTACCAGTTCCCGCGTACGGCGCGTGAGCGCATGGAAACTGTCCTCATCGACGCCAGCCGAAGCCGGGAGGTCTGGCGCGTCGCGCTCGAGGGCGAGAGCGCCGACATCATGGAACTCACGCTGACCCGCTATCGCGACGGCTCGGCAGCGCCCTCGGAACTGCTGGCTAGGGCCTCGCCGCACGGCTGGTGGCTCGAATGGGCGGCTTCCTGATTCGGGACGCACCGCTCAGCCCCGAGCACCGAAGCTTGTCACACTTTTTGACGTGCTCCGGGGGTCCAGTTCCAAGATGCACCTACTGCCAAATTGCGTTACGGTTTCTTCCTCTGTGCGTAGGGAATCCCCATATGTCTAAGGCCCGTGATGCCGACCGCCTGCTGAAAGCGCTCGGCGATTCCGGCTACGACATTCGCTGTGCGGCACTCCGTGACGCCTGCCCATGCCGCAGCCACGTTCGCGACCCCGGCCTTTGGCGCGAGATCTTTGACCGCGCCCTGAACGGCGGAATGCGCGAGCGCGACCGAGCGGCTCATGCCATCGGCACGCTGATGGAAAAGGCCGAGCGCAGCGACGAGTGGCGCGAAGTGCTGGCGAGGCATACCGGCGACCTCGACGCGCTGATGCAGGACTCCCGTGCCTCCCGCGTCCTGCTTGGCCAGATGAAGCGCCACGGCCACGCCCATCGCGGCGCTGCGAGGCAAGGCTTCCGACGCCGCAGAGCCGTGCTGGACCTCAGCACTCCCGCGCAGATTGCCGCCTGGGTCAACACCCACCTCGGCCTCGAAGGCCGCGACGCCGTGCCGGCCTCGGACCCAGGCATCGCCCGCATGTGGAACTGGCTAAGCCACCGCGTCACCCGCCAGCCGGGCCGCAGCACCAAGGAAGACGAACTGCTTGCCAAGGCACGCCGCTACTTGCCGCACTTGTTCCAGAGGCCCTCTGCGGCATAGCTCTCGGCAGGAGCTCCGGAGCGCGACCGACAGCGGGTCACGAGCCGCTATGCTCTCGCGTGTTGAAACAGCACGTGAAGGAGAACGGATGCACATAGGCGTGACGCTGCGCAACATGGGCGAGCAATCCACCGCGGACACCATGGCGACCTGCGCGCTCGCCTCGGAGGACGCCGGCATGGAGTCCATCTGGGTGGTGGACCACCTCGCCATCCCGCCGGACGACGCGGAGGGTTCCGGCGGGCGCTACGTTGATCCGCTGGTCTCCCTCGCCTGGCTTGCGGGCCTGACCAAGAGCATTCGCGTGGGGGTCGGCGTTCTGATTCTGCCGTACCGCCCGCAACTGCCAACCGCCAAGCAGGTCGCCAGCATCCAGGAGCTCTCCCGCGGCCGGTTGCTGCTCGGCGTCGGAATCGGCTGGATGGACCCCGAGTTCCGCGCCTTGGGAGTCAACCGCCGCGCCCGCGGACGCATCTCGGACGAGACCCTCGCGTTCCTGCGCGACTGCTTTGATGGCGACGACGACGTCGTAACGGCCCACGGCCAGAGCTTCCTGTTCCGACCCAAACCCAAAGCGCCGCCTATCTATGTCGGCGGTGCCCCGCCCCACGCGCTTGAGCGCGCGGCGCGCTATGGCGATGGCTGGCTGCCGATGGGCATGACGGCCTCAATGCTGCCGGCGCGCAAGGCGCAATACGCGGAGTATTGCGACGAGGCCGGTCGGGAGGTGGGCGAGGTGGTCGTGATGGGCGGCCTGCCGAGTGACGCGGGTGCAGCCGCCGACAATTTGCAGGCATTGGCCGAGGCCGGTGCATCGCGGTTCGTCTTTGGCGGTCGCTATGCGGACGCGGACGAATACCGCCAGCGCCTCGACTTGCTGGTCGCCGCGCGGGAGAGGATGCAAGCATGAAGATTCTCGTCACCGGCATGAGCGGACTCATCGGTACCGCGCTGCGGGAACGCCTCGAACCCCGTTCCGAACTCTCGGCACTCAACCGCAGTCATGTGCCGGGCATCCCAACCACCCAAGCAGACCTCGGCGATTTCGACGCCATCCGTCCCGCCTTCGACGGTATCGACACCGTTGTGCATCTCGCCGCCAAGGCCGGCGAGAACTTCCCCTTCAACGAACTCGTGCAAACCAACGTCGCCGGTACCCGCCACGTGTACGAAGCCGCGCGCGAGGCCGGCTGCCGCCGCGTCATCTTCGCGAGCAGCGGCGCCACCGTCTCTGGCTGGGAAACCGAGGAACCCTACCGCTCCATGGTCGCCGGCGACTACGCCAACGTGCCAAGCGAGTGGCCGATGATCGACCACACCATGCCACCCCGCCCCGCCGGCGTGTACGGCAGCACCAAGGTGTGGGGCGAAGCGCTCGGGCGGTTCTACGCAGACACCACGGACCTTTCCGTGCTCTGCATCCGTTTCGGCTACGTCAACGCCCCCGACCGTCCAGGCCGCCCCCGCGACTACAGCGTCTGGTGCTCGAAACGCGACATCGTCAACATGCTGGAACTCTGCGTGGACGCGCCAGGCGCCCTCCGCTACGACATCCTCTTCGCCAACTCCAACAACCGCTGGGGCTATCGCGACCTCTCGCACTCGAAGGAGACGGTCGGCTTCGATCCGCAGGATGCGGCGGACGACTTTCGCTAGCTTCGTGCTTTGCCCAAACCGCAAGCGTCCCTATGAGGTCCTGTGCCGCCGCGGTCAAGGATGTACGCGTTCCTCGGCATCGCCTTGGCACTCGCACCCATGCTGTGAACACTCTCGCCAGGCGTCAGGGTGATGTCGGCGAGAACCGACGATGTTTCGCTTGGGGATTGGGCTTGCCGAGGGTCACTCCTCGGCCTGGTCCAGGGGGCCTTCCAGAGCGCCCAGCGCCTTGGCACGCATGACCCGATGGCGCCGGGCCAACTCGCGCATGTCCGTGGTCGCGTCCGTCTCGTCGACGATCTCGAGGCCAAGGAGGGTCTCGATGATGTCCTCCATGGTGACGATTCCCGCCATGCCGCCGAAATCGTCGAGCACCACCGCCAAGTGCTCCTGGCGCGCCCGCAGGACGGTGAATAGGTCGGTGATGGCGTAGGACTGGTCCACGGCCACGATATCGCGGCGCAAGGCGGCGATGGGTTGGTCGCCACGTCCGTCCAGCAGGGCAACCATTAGGTCGGTGCACAGGAAATACCCGGTGATTTGGTCCTTGGTTTCGTCGTGGAGCGGTATCCGCGAAAACGGCAGGTTCTTCGCCTTCTCGTAGTAGCCGGCGATGCTCTCGTCCTCCGCAGCCACCTCGACCACCGTGCGGGGCGTCATCACGTCCCCTGCCTGGATCGTCTGGAAGCGGATCAAGTGGCCGATCATCGCGCTTTCCTCGGCCTCGAACACGCCCTCCTGGGCGCCGAGCTCCGCCATTGCCACGAAGTCGGTGCGCGTCAAAACGGGCTGGGTGGTGCCCCGCTTCAAGCGCCGGGTGATGTATTGGCTGAGCCAGACGAAGGGCGCGAGACCCACCGTCAAGAGCCGCAGGGAATGCACGGTGAACGTGACGAAGTACTGCCAGTAGAGTGCGCCGATGGTCTTCGGTACGATTTCGGAGAAGACCAGTATGGCGATGGTCATGCTGGCTGGGACCGCGATCCTGGTGATCCAAGGATTCGCCTCTGCCCAAATCGACGCCGCCTGATCGCCGACGCCAATGGCGCCGGCGGTGTGCGCAATCGTGTTGAGCGTCAGGATTGCGGCGAGCGGTCGGTCCACGTTGGCCTTGAAGTCTTCGAGGTAGCGGCCAACGCGGGTGCCTTGCTGGAACTCCAGTCGGGCATGGCTCGGCGTGATGCTGAGCAGCACAGCTTCCCAAAGCGAGCAGAAGAACGAGAAGACGAGAGCGAGGAAGAAGAAGGTCAGGAGCAGGCTGTACATCAACGGAACCTGTCACCGGGAGGCGGACAGATGGCGGTCATACCCGGTTGGTCGTCGGGGGGCATGGCGAACGATTGTACTAGTGCTGCGCCACTCATGCTCGGTGGCGGACTTGCACGCCGAGGCTTCGCATGGCAGGCACACTGCCTTCTTCTTGGAGACGACCCTCGCACGCTGGCAGGAGGCTATCGTTTGCCAGCGAGACAGATCGGGACGATGTCGAGCCGGATGTTGGGTTTATGGATGAGTGGGGGCGGGGTTTCGTCCGTAGGGGCGTGGATGAAGGATTGGTGGGTCGGGTCCACTTCGTCCGAGCGGTGCAGGCGTACTTCCGCGAAGTTGGCTTCCATGCGCTCGAAGTAGTCGAGGCCGGGTTCGTGCACCACTCGGGTCGTGGGGTCTCGGGTGGGTAGGTCTCGGGTGCGCAAATGCATAAGCGGAACGGGCAGGGCGGCGATGCCGTCTGGCCGGAGGACGCGGCGGATTTCGGCGATGGCCTTGCGATCGTCCTCGGGGTATTCGAGCACGTGGGATGCGACCACAAGGTCGAAGGTTGCGTCGGGGAAGGCGAGTCGCTGGATGTCGAGGCGAGCGTTCACGTCCGCGCGTTGCAGGTCGCCGCTGACGTAGTGCCCGAACCGAGCCTGCAGCCATTCGTCGAGGTGTGCTTCCGGGGCGATGTGGAGCACGCGCTTGCGTTCTGGCGAGAACGACTCGAGTAGAGGCGAGAGCACGGCGAAGAGCAGGCGCGTTCGTTCGAGGGCGCCGCAGGATGGGCATTTGGCGTGGAGGCGGCCGCGCTTGTTGCGGAAGGGACCCTCGTAGTTGCAGATGGGGCAAGTGAAGGCGGGCTTGCGTGGATGCAGCAAGCGGTAGAGCGGCGCGGTTGCCTTCCGTGCCGTGCGGCGTGCAAGTCCTCGGTTGGGTCTCAAGTGACGCATCGCCATGTGGAATGGGCTCAGCTAGCGCGCTCTACGAGCGCGTCGGCAGTTGCTTCGCAACTGCTGGCCTTAGTGCTCGCATTTGCTCGCAGCTACGGCTAGGAGCCAGCGCCGTTTCTACGGCGCTAGCTCCTAGCAGCCGAGGGTTTGAGGCGCAAGCGCTCGAGCAGTTGGTCGATGGATTCCTCGCGGAGGTCGTCGGCGGTCGCAAGGGTTTCTGGCGCGGCGTCAAGCGAGTCTGCCACCGAGACGCGCCGGCACAGGCCCAGTCGGGCATATCGATCGAGCGCCTTGGCCAACAGCGGCTCGGGCGCGCCGTCGCCCACGTCCACCACTGCTACCGGTTTCTGCGCGCCGATGCACTCGCTGACCATGGACATGCTGTCCACGGTCACGAACAGCCGCTCCGCGGCCCCCATCAGCGTGCCGAGGATGCGTTCCGGGTGGCGGCTCCACCACACTGCGTAGGCGAGGTGGTCGGCCTTCAGGCTCGCCGCCAATGCCTCTTCGCCGGAAGCTCCCGTGCGGCGTGACGTGGAAAGCAGCCAGCGTATGCCGTGGGACTCGGCGGCATCGTTCATCCAGTGGGCAAGCGTGCTCCAGTCGTCGGCGCTGTAGGACTTGCCAGCGCCGGTGCCGCCGCAGGCCATGAGCCAAAGCCTTCCGTCGGCAAAGCCGTGCCGCGCGCGGAACTCCGCCGCGCTCTGCGCGATGGCTTCGGGGGAAACGGGGCTTGGCGCCACCGGTGTCACGACATTGCCGGCCTCGCCGGTTGGTTCCAGCGTCAGATGGGCGGCGAAGGAGCCTGGCGCGAGCCGCCTTCGGGAGCCGATGAAGACGTTGGGCACGCAGAAATGTCGGGCCAGGAGCACGTTGGCGAAGGAGGTGTTGCCGCCGGCCGAGACGATCACGTCGGGTGCCGCTCCCGCCAATGCCGGCAGTTGGTAGAAGGAGCGCAGCGTCGCCATGGCCGGTGCCACTTCCACCACGAGCGGCAGGATGCGGCGTGCCATCGCTCGCATTCTGAGGCGCACTTCCAGTTCCTGGGTCTCTACGGCGAAGCGCGTGCCGAGCCAGTGGGCGAGGCCGCGGGACTGGTTCAGATGCCCCGGCAGGCCGTCCGAGACGACGAGGACATTGAGGCTCTTCATGCCGCCATCGCCTGGGTATACACGCGACGGGTCTCATCCACCATGCGCTCGACGGTGAGCGTTCGTTCCGCCCAGTCGAAGGTGGGAGCCATTCGCCCGCGTGTGGCGTCGAGGTCGAGAAGGGAGCGGCGGATGGTGGCCTCGAGACTGCCCGAGTCTGCCAACTGTTCGGGTGGCAGGATCTCCTCGGGGCCGCAAACGCGGGTCGAAACCACGGGCAGCCGTTCACGCAATGCCTCGGCCATGCCGAGGTGGAATGCCTCGCGGGTGGAGGAGATCACCAAGAGGTCTGCCGCCTGCATCAGGTTGCGGACATCGCCTCGAAAGCCGGCCAGCACCACCGGGCGTCCGGCGGCGAGTCGTTGCAGGCGACGGCGTTCGGGACCCTCGCCGGCGATCACGAGGTTGCCGAGGTCTTCGTGCCAGAATTCGATGAGAGTGTGGAACCCCTTCACCGGGACCAGTCGCCCTACGGCGAGGGAGAGTGGGCGGTTCGGGTCGATGCCGAGCTCTCGGGCGATGGTTTGGCGGCAGGCGCCGGCACCGGGTTTCGGCGCCGGCACACCGTGGTACACGACCGCCTTGGCCGGATGGTCGAGTTGATCGATCACGCCCTGGCTGACGCCAATGACCTGCGTGAAGCGCTTGTAGGCGGCGAGATCGCGCTTGGTCCCATGCACGGTGCCGACGGTGGGGCAAGGGAGCGCCAAGGCGGCCACCAGTGCGGCTGCCTTGCCGGCGTGGGCGTGGACGACGTCCGGCTTTGCCGCGGCTATGGCCCGCTGCAAATCGCGTCGCGCTAGCGGGTTGCGGCGGCTGCGGGTGAGGTCCAGGGCATGGAAGGCCACGTTGCTGCACACCGATGTGGCGTGCTTCGAATGGGCGATCAGTGCAACGTCGTCGCCGCGCTCGGCAAGCGCGCCCGCGAGGGCATAGACGTGGTTCTCCACGCCCCCATCCTCGGCCGCGGCGAGCACTTGGCAAATCCTCATCGTGGATGGCAAGGCGTCTGGCGACGAGTCGAGTCCGCGGGCGGGCACGCCAACGGACTCGATCAGAGTTTCCCCTAGCGCCCCTGCCAGTTGGGCGGGCGCTTCTCGGCGAAGGCGCGCGGACCCTCGATGAAGTCCTGGCTCTGGTTCAGCGCCGCCACGGAGTCGTAGCGCACAGCCATGGACTTTTGCAGCGATTCCATGTCGAGGCTGCGATAGACCACGTCCTTGCTGGCGCGGATGGAGAGCGGGGCGCATTCGAGGGTCATGCCCACCCAGCGCCGGGTTTCTTCCATGAGCTTGTCGTGCGGGACGACGGCGTTGACGAAGCCGAGTTCGTAGCCCTCCTGCGCCGAGACGTGCCGGCCGGTGAGGATCATGCCAAGTGCGCGCTTGGAGCCGATCTGCCGCGGCAGTCGCTGCAGTCCGCCGGCGAGCGCGGCAAGACCAACCTTCGGTTCTGGAAGCGCGAAAACCGCGCTTTCGGAGGCGATGATGATGTCGCAGGACAGCGCGATCTCGAAGCCGCCGCCCATCGCCACGCCGTTCACGGCGGCATAGACGGGCTTGGTGAGGTCGAACCTGCTCGACAGGCCGCCGAAACCCTTGGGCGTCGGCACCCGCTCGCCCCCTTCGGCCTGGTAGCGAAGGTCGTTGCCGGCGCTGAAGCCGCGACCCTCGCCGGTGACGATGGCCACCCACATGTCGTCGTCGGCTGCGAACTCGTCGAACACCTCGCCAAGCTCGGCGTTGGCCGGGGGGTGCAGGGCGTTGAGCCGCTCCGGACGATTGAGGGTCACGGTCATGATGTGATCGGCCTTGTCGACCTTGCAGAATTCGGGCATGTGCCTCCCCTTGATGGGTTGATTCGAACGAGCGGCGGATTGTAGAACAGGCGGGGCGGGGTGTTGTGGCGGATGGGTTCCTTGATCAGGGTGTTGTGGCGGGCCGTGTTCGGGCTGGTGGTGCTGGTCGGCATGGGATCGCTGGGCGGCTGCGGTCCAGACTCGCTGTCCGGCGCAACGATGGGCACTCGCTATCGCGTGCTGGGGGAAGCATGTCCGGACGGGTTGCCGGAGGCGCGGGTCGCGGCGGTGCTCGACGAGGTGGTGCGGGAGATGTCCACCTGGGTGCAGGACTCGGGCCTCTCGCGTTTCAACCGTGCCCCGCCAGGCGAGTGGTTCGGCGTCTCGGCCGACATGGTTCGGGTGGTGGCTGCCGCCGCCGTGGTGTCGGACGCCACCGAGGGTGCGTTCGACGTGACCGCTCTGCCGCTGGTGGACGAGTATGGGTTCGGGCCCGGGGCGGCGCTGGCCGACGAGGCGGTGCAAGTGGACTACCACTTGCTCGAGTTCCGTGAGCATCCCCCGGCCTTGCGCAAACGTGCGCCGTTGCAGGTGGACCTTTCCGCCATCGCCAAGGGATTTGCCGTGGATCGGGTTGCGGAACTGCTCGCCGGTGCCGGTTGCAGGTCTGCCCTGGTGGAGATCGGCGGCGAGCTGCGCGTTTTCGGTACCGCACCCGGTGGCGGCGCATGGCGCGTCGCCATCGAGTCCCCGGGCGAGGGCTTCGCTCCCGGCACGCTCATCCTGGACGAAGGTGGCGTCGCCACATCCGGCGACTACCGCCAAACTGGCGAACGGGACGGTAAGCGCACGACCCACATCATCGATGCTCGCACCGGCACGCCCATCGACGGGACCCTGGCATCGGCAACCGTCATTGCCCCCACCGCCATGCAGGCGGACGCGCTGGCGACGGCGCTGATGGTGCTCGGCCGAGATGCCGCTGCGTTTGCCGAAACCCACGACGTTGCCGCCTTGCTGGTTTTCCGCAGCGAGGATGGCTTTGCCACGCAAGCCTCGCCAGCAATGCGGGCGTCGGGCGCGTTTGGTCGCTGACTCGCCTCTGCCATGGACTCCGGTCCGGCTTGGGCATTGCTGGGGCTATAGTGCCGCCTTCTTTTCGGCCTTGAGGGGACTCTCGACGGATGAAGGCGGCGCTTTGCGAGACTTTGGATGGGGCTGACGGTGTAGCGGTTCGGGAGGTGGACGATCCCGGCGAGCCGGGGCCAGGGCAGGTTCGCGTGGCGGTGGGCGCGGCTGGCATTTCGTTTGCCGACCTGCTGATGACCCGAGGCGGGTATCAGAACAAGCCGGCCATGCCGTTCGTGGTGGGCGGAGAGGCTTCGGGGCATGTCACGGCGGTGGGGGATGGCGTTTCCGACCTTGCCGTCGGAGACGCCGTGCTGCTGTCATCGGGATGCGTGCAGCATGCCGTGGTGGACGCCGCCCAGGTCAATCGCATTCCGAACGGTGTGGACATCGAGGCGGCCGCGTCGTACCGATCCAACTATGCGACCGCGCTCTACGGGATGCAGCGAGGCCGGCTGCAAGCCACAGAAACGCTGCTCGTGCATGGAGCTGGCGGTGGCGTGGGCCTCGCTGCGGTGGATGTGGGCAAGCTCATGGGCGCGACGGTGATTGCCACAGCTTCCACCGAGGCGAAGCTGGCAGTGGCGGCGGATATGGGTGCCGACCACCTCATCGACTACACCGAGGGCTTTCGCGAGAAAGTGAAGGAACTCACCGGCGGCTTGGGTGCGGACGTGATCTACGACCCGGTAGGTGGTGATGTCTTTGACGAATCCACCCGCTGCATCGCGCCGTTTGGCCGCATCCTCATCGTCGGCTTCACCGGCGGGCGGCCGGCGCTGGCGAAGACGAACCATCTGCTCATCAAGGATGCCGAAGCCATCGGCTTCAACCTCGGCGCGCTGCCTGGGCGCGATCCAGAGCGCGCGGCGCGCAATCACCGCACGCTCATGAACTGGCTGGGCGCCGGGCGAATCCGCCCGTATGTCTCCCATCGCCTGCCCATCGACCAGGCCGCCGACGCCTTGCGGCTGAACAATGCGAGCGAGGTGATCGGCAACGAGATAGTGCTGCCTTTAATCGC
>VXSY01000002.1:0-11781 GCA_009837725.1 Gammaproteobacteria bacterium
GGACGATGCGCGCCCTTGCGGGCGCGATGGAGGGCGGGACGCCCTCCCTCCAGAACGCCGCCGGCAGCCAGTCGATCACGATCGCCGGCTTTTGGCCCACCCGCTACAGCCGGAAAGGTCAAAGTGAGACACCACCATAGTTCGGGTCGTCTCGCTCTGACCTGTCCGGCTTTAGCGGATGGGCGCTTAGAATGCCGTTCGTGAAATCCGGCACCCTGTTGGTATCCCGCCTTGGCCGCGTGGCTCCCATCGCCATGGGCCGCGTGTTGGCGGCGTTTGCTCTTCCGCTGTCTGCGCCGGCACAGGGGGCGGATGTGTTGGTGGCGGTGGCGGCGAACTTCGTGCGGCCAGCGGAACGCATTGTGGACGACTTCGTAGAGATGCATGGCGCTCACGTTGCACTCGTTGCGGGTTCCACCGGCAAGCTCTATGCGCAGATCCGCAATGGGGCACCGTTTGACGTGTTTCTTGCCGCGGACCAGCGGCGCCCGGCGCTACTTGAAGATGAGGGGTTTGCGCTGGCTGGGTCGCGCTTCACCTATGCAGTTGGACGCCTCGCGCTGTGGAGCGGGCGGGAAGGCGTGGAAGTGCATGCCGACATGTTGCGTCGCGGTGACTTCCGCAAGCTTGCGATCGCCAACCCGGAGCTTGCGCCCTATGGCCTAGCGGCGCGCGAGGTGCTGTCTCGCCTCGGCGCGCTGGCGTGGGCGCAAGAGCGTCTCGTCACGGCGGAAAGCGTTGGCCAAGCATTCGCGCTGGCGGCCACCGGCAATGCCGACTTGGGATTGGTCGCCGCCGCACAGGCGCAGCGCGCCGGCCACGGCAGCCTGTGGCTCGTCCCTGAATCCCTGCACGAGCCCATCCGCCAGGATGCCATCATGCTGGCGCGCTCAAGGGACAACGCCATCGCGGCGGCATTCGTCGCATTTCTGCGCACCGACGCCCGTGGTGTCATCGCGAGCCTAGGCTACGGTGTGGCGTCGCGCTGATGGACCTCGGCCCGGTCTGGCTCACGCTGCTTCTCGCCACGGTCACCACGGTGGGATTGCTGCTGCTCGGCACACCGGTTGCCTATTGGCTGGCGCGCACCAAGTCGCGGGCCAAGCCCGTGGTGGAGGCAGTGACCGCGCTGCCCTTGGTGCTGCCGCCGACCGTGCTCGGCTTCTATCTGCTGGTGGCGCTGGGGCCCCTGTCCCCGGTCGGCGGCTTTTGGCTCGAACTCACCGGCGAAGCGTTGACGTTCTCGTTCTCGGGCCTCGTGGTGGCATCGCTGATTTACTCGTTGCCCTTCATGGTGCAGCCGCTAGCGTCGGCATTTGAAGCGCTCGGCGATGGGCCCTTCGAGGCCGCCGCCAGCCTGCGGGCATCCCCGTTGGCAGCCTTTGTCCACGTTGCGGTGCCGCAATCCGCGCGAGGATTCCTCACCGCCGTCGTCCTCACGTTCACCCACACGATCGGCGAGTTCGGTGTGGTGCTGATGGTGGGCGGAAACATCCCCGGCGAGACGCGGGTGGTGTCGATTGCCATCTACGAACATGTGGAGACGCTGCGCTACGCCGAAGCGCACATGCTGTCGGCGGGGCTCTTGGCGTTCTCCTTTGCGGTGCTGGTGGCGGTGTATGCGCTGAATCGGAGGTTCCCGCCGCATGTCGGTTGATCCATCCCGAAGGCCAGCAGTTCGCGCAAGCGAACTGCCAACGCGCCCGCTAGGGCGCGCGAGCACGTTGGCGATGGACTTCCGCCTGCAACGCGCCGACTTTGGCCTCGCCGTCAAGGTGGAAGTGCCGCTCGAGGGGGTGACGGCCGTGTTCGGCGCGAGCGGCAGCGGCAAAACGACGCTGCTGCGGGCGGTGGCTGGCTTTGAACGCCCCGATCGGGGCCGTGTAGTGGCCGGTACCGACACGTGGTTCGACTCGGCAACGCGCACCGACGTGCCGCCTCACCGCCGCGCGGCTGGCTTCATGTTCCAGGACACTCGACTGTTCACGCATCTCGACGTCGCCGGAAACCTCGATTTCGCGGCGCGGAGGGCCGTGGCGGGTGGCGGATTCGACCGCGCCGATGTGGTGACGGCATTGGATTTGGAGCCGCTCTTGCACCGCCGCACGGGGTCCCTCTCCGGCGGCGAGCGGCAGCGTGTGGCGCTCGGGCGCACGTTGCTCACGCGACCTCGCATCCTGCTGCTGGACGAGCCGCTGGCGGCGCTGGAGCGGGAGCGCAAGGCCGACATCTTGCCCTATCTGGAAGGGGCTCTCTCGCGCTTTGGCATTCCGACGCTCTATGTGAGTCACGACATCGACGAGGTGGCCCGATTCGCGGACCGCATGTTGCTCTTGAGCGCAGGACGAGTGCAGGCGCACGGCCCGACACCGCAAATGCTGGAGCGGCTCGACCTGCAGCCGGCAATGGGTCGCTTCGAGGCGGGGGTGTTGCTTGCCGGCCGCGTGCTGCGCCGTGATCCGAGGTTGCATCTGACGTGGGTGGACGTGGGCGGCGACGAGATCGCGGTGCCGGAAATCACAGGCGCCGGTGGCGCCGAAGTGCGGCTACGCATTCGCGCCCGTGACGTGGCGCTGGCGACCCGCCGACCCGAAGGCATCAGCATCCGCAACGTGCTGCCTGGGACGTTGCTGGAGTTGACGCCGGGTGACGCTCCGGGCTTCGTTGAAGCGCTGGTGCAGTTGCGTGCTGCGCGCATCCGCTCTCGGCTTACCTTGGCGGCGGTGGAGGAACTCGGCCTTGCACCCGGCATGTCGGTTTTCGCCCTGGTGAAGACGGTGAGCTTCGGCGCGTAAGAGCGTTGGTTGGGTTCCAAGGAAACGCCAGCGCACCCTATAGGCGTGCGCCTTCCTCGACGAGCCGTGGCTTACCATGGGGCCATCGCGATTTGGAGGGAGCACTGTGAGCGGCAGGACTGTCTTGGTAACTGGGGGTGCCCGGGGAATCGGCAAGGGAATCGCCGAGGCCTTCCTCGAGGCCGGCGAGCGCGTCGTGATTGCGGATCTCGGCGGCGGAGCAGACTGGAACTATGCGCTTGGCAGCAGCGCGCAGATGGCGGAAGCCGTTGCGGACTTAAGTCCGCTCGGCGAGGTGGACTCCGTGCCCCTCGACGTGACAGACGCTGATGCATGCGCCGCCGCCGTGGCGTTCACTCGCGAGCGCTTTGGCGGCATCGATGTGCTGGTGAACAACGCCGGCGTCGTCGACAGCGGGCCGGTCGAGAGTTTTCCGGTCGAAAGCTGGGACCGCATCTTCGACGTGAACGTCAAGGGCATCTATCTGATGACCCAGGCGGCGCTGCCAGCTTTGCGGGAGTCGAATGATGCGGCTGTCGTCAACACCGCGTCCGTTGCCGGCAAGCGCGGCTCCCGCAACATGTCCGCCTACTGCGCGTCCAAGTTCGCAGTGGTGGGCTTCACGCAATCGCTGGCGCAGGAGTTCGCTCCCGACGGCATTCGCGTGAACGCACTCTGCCCCGGCATCGTCGGCACGGCGATGTGGCACGACCACCTGATGGCGAACCAGGGCGAGGAAGCCTTCGAGACGCGCATGGCGGAGTTGATCCCCTTGGGCCGCCCGCAGACCGCGGCGGACATGGGGCAGGCGGCTGTCTATCTAGCCTCCGCCCGAAACGTCTCGGGCATCGCTCTGGCGGTGGCCGGCGGTTTGGAAATGCACTGACCGGGCCTTGAGAGGGCGGCGTCGGTGCATTGGATCGAGGCCGTCGGGTGCTACGCGGGTAGCTTCACCCTCTCCGCATCACGATGTCCACGGCTGGTTCGTTGCGCCGTTTCCAGCCCCAAAGGGCGTCGGCGTGGGCCAGCGCCATCAGGAACCACATCAGGCTGTGCAGGTCCATGCCGATGCCGAAGATGCTGAAATGGACGTGGCCGTCGGCGGTCACCGCAACGATGCCACCGATCAGGAACGCGAAGGGCCAGATGACCTTGTAGGCTCTCTTGAGCAAGCGACCTTCCTCCTTGTTGGTGCGGTGTGGCTTAAGTCGCGGGTGCCCTTTGTCAGCGAGCGCCGTTTGCGACACAGGGGGGCCTTGGGGCCGAGGGCATCTTGCCCTCGCACGACTCGACTTCGAGTCGATCCGTGGAGAATCAACGTGTTAGACGATTTTGTTCCATGGACGCGCCTTGCGTTGCGTGCGAGGGCAAGATGCCCTCGCCCCAAGGGTCACGTAACTCCTCCTTCGGCAACGTCGAAGCCGGCGTCGCGAATGGCCTCGGCGAGGGCCACCAGCGCAACCGTGTCGTCGTGCTCGATGTGGGCATCGCCGCTGACGTGGTCCACCCGAGCGGCGCGCACGCCATCGAGCGCCCCAACGACGCGCTCAACGGCTGCGGAACAGCCCTCGCATGACATGCCCGTAACGCGAACTTCCGTGTGCATGGTGCCTCGCCTCCGCTTGACTTGCGCCCGTTTGGTCAGATCAGAACGAGTAGCGAACCCGGCCATACACCAGCGCGCCGTTGTAGCCGGCCGGTGAGTAGCGTGGATACAGCCGGCCAGAGCTCGGCGAACGGTTGGCTTCATCGGGGTACGTATCGAGCACGTTGTCTACGCCAATGAGCGCGGAGACGTTCTGGTCGAACTCAAACTGCGCCACGAGGTCCAGATAGCCGTAGCCATCGTGGTCCGCGCCGTCGTCGGAGTCGTACCAACCGCCGTAGAAGTTGTAGCGCGCCGTGAAGGTCCATTCGTTCATCAGATGCGTCGCCATGGCGCTCAGACGCATCTCGGGCGAGCCGTCCGTGATGGCGCGGCTGCGGCTGCCGGTGGAGGCCTGCTCGAAGTCGCCCACGTCCGTGCTGGTGAAGTTGACCCCGACGAAAAGGTTCGTGGTGCCGACATCGCTGTCGAAGCCATAGGAAGCTACCGCGTCGATTCCCGTCGTGTCGGTGTCGAAGTCGTTGGTGAAGTAGCGCACCCGGTTGAAGTCTTGAGCCGCCGTGACGCCGCTCGCAAGCAGCCTCATGCGCAGCGCCGGGTCCACGTCGAGGTTCTCCGACAGCGCGATGCGGTCGTCGAGGTAAATGGCGAACCAATCGACCGTGATGTCGATGCCGTTGTCTAGCTCTGCCACTACGCCGACGGTGAAATTCACCGAAGTCTCCGCATCGAGCGGCTGCCCGCCGAGCGCGAGCGCCACGGGGTTGTTCGAGGCAACCGTTCCTTGCTCGCGGAAGACGCCCGTCGCCGAGTCCACGACCGTCGCGAGATTGTTGGCGTTCTGCTGACCCGGAGTGGGTGCCCGAAAGCCGCTGCCGACGGAGCCGCGCACGGCGATGATGTCTGTCATTTGGAAAATGGAGGCGAGCTTGTAGTTGAGGACGCCGCCGAAGTCCTCGAAATCCTCGAACCTGAGGGCGCCGCCGGCGCGCCAGGTGTCCGACACGTCCGCTTCGAGATCGACGTAGGCGGCGATGTTGGCACGGTCCCAGGAGCCTGCGCTGGCCGGATTGAAGCCGCCGAAGCCGTTCGAGCGGGCGGAGAAGCCGTCTGCGCCCAAGGGTCCCGTGGCCCACGAATAGCGCTCGCCGGTCTTGATCTCGAAGTTCTCGTTGCGCCACTCGAAACCAGCGGCCACGTTGAGGTCGGAAGCAAGCCCGGCATCGACGGGATAGGAGACATCAACGTTGAAGTTGGTCTCCGTTTGCAGGTATTCGCCGAGCTCGAACGAGCGCGGGGTGGTGGCGCCGAAGGAGGCGTTCACGGTGTCGTCGATGTAGAAGTCGATGCCGTTGTGGCCTTGGCTGACGGAAACGTCGTAGAGCAGGCCGTTGTCCAGGCTGCCCTCAACGCCGAACACGCCAGCGTAGTCGGTCATCTCCGCGCCGAACGCCGGCGTGAAGCCTTCCGGCAGGAACTCGACGAAAGCGAAGCAGGTGGGATCGCGGTAGATCAGGTCGCGCACCATGACGACGTTGGCCGGCGTGGCGTCGTAGTCGTACTTGTCCTTGCAGTACTGGCCGCCGCCGATGAGGACCTTGCCGCCGGATTGATAGACGCCGGAGCGCCCCTGCGGCGAGCGGTAGAAGAAGGCCGTCTCGATGTCACGGGTGGTGTAGTTGCCGAAGGCGTAGCCCCGCATGGTGTCACCCAAGTCCATGCCGGCGTTGAGGAAGGTCTTCACCGCTCGCTTGATCTCGGCGTTGCCCCAGGGCTTGGCGGGATTGACGACGTTGGTGCCGACCGCCTGCATGGCCACGGCGTCCGGGTGCTGCACGCTGCGGTCGGTGGGTGCGGCGGAGTTGAACTCGGCGCTGAAGTTGAGAAAGCCGGTGCTGCCGAGCGCGGTGCCGAAGTTGGCGGAGATCAGCATGTTGTCTTCGCGGGCGTCCTCGGTGTGGGCGCCGTACTTGGCCTCGATGCTGCCGCCTTCGCTGTCGTCCTTGAGCACGAAGTTCACGACGCCGGCGATGGCATCGGAGCCGTATTGGGCGGCCGCGCCGTCGCGCAGCACCTCGACGCGCTCGATGGCGGCGGCTGGGATGGCGGAGATGTCAGGGCCTTGGGCACCGTCCGATGCGCCGTTGGAAATCCACTGGATGACGGCAGCGCGGTGGCGGCGCTTGTTGTTCACCAGCACCAGGGTATGGTCGGGGGCGAGACCGCGCAGGTTCACGGGCCTCAGCAGTGCGGCGGCGTCGCGGGAGGGGTTGGTGCTGACGTGGAACGACGGGATGGTGGTGCGCAAGAGGTCGGTCATGTCGCCGACGCCTTGGTCTGCGAGGGCATCGTAGTCGATGGCGTCCACCGGCACCGGCGAAGCGGTGGCGGAACGAGGCGCGGCACGCGTACCAACGGTAACCACCACCTCGTCGTACTCATCCTCGGCCGGCACATCGCTGTCTTGTGCGATGGCCGTCTGCGCGCCGAGCGCGACGGCGATGGCGAGGCTCGATCCTGCCCAAAAGCGGTTGTTCATTGGCCCTTGTCTCCCTCTGGCTTGACGGAATCCCTAATCCCCAATCCCCATGCCCTAAACAGAAGCGCGCCGCGACGATGAGCCGCGGCGCCTTGCCTGTTTGCCAGCAAGGGCGACCTCGTGCGTCGCTCTTGAGAGGGCCTCTCTTGGGGGGAGGGCATCGAAGCCCTCCAAACGCGCCGCAGGGCGCGTCGCTTGTGGACGTGCTTCGCATGGCCCGTTTGCCATGCGGGATTTCTTTACGCTGTGTCGCTGGCGACGGATAATACACGACACGAGTGCCTGCCCACCCGCAGCCGGAGTGCCGGCAGATCGTGGGCGGGCGTCAAAACAGCTCAGGCCCCGGTGTCCCCCAGCCATTTCGACGAGGATCGCAGCCTTGGCGCTACCCCATCTGGACGACTACTTCCCCGACTGGAAGGAACGCGAAGCGCTTGCCGAGGCGATGATTCCGCTGATCGGCCGGCTCTATCGCAACAACGTCGTCACCTACTGCTACGGACGGGCGCTGCACAACCAGAGCGTCACGGACATCATGCGCACGCACCGATACGTGCGCCAAGTGGCGCAGAACGAGCTGTCGGAGTTCGAGAGCTTTCCCATCATCGAGGCGATGTCCAAGCTCGACCTCGGCCCTTCGCATGTGGACGTGGGCAAGCTGGCGGTTCGTTATATGGAGCGCATGGAGGCGGGCACGAGGCAAATGCCGCTCGAGTACGCCCGCGAAGCCTGCGCCTCGGTGATCGGGCGCAAGACGCCGCCCATCGAGAAGCCCCAGGACGTGGTGCTGTTCGGCTTTGGTCGCATCGGCCGTCTCCTGGCGCGGCTCCTGATCGAAAAGACCGGCGGCGGCGACCAGCTTCGGCTGCGGGCGGTGGTGGTGCGCCCCACCAGCGGCGACGATGTGCGTAAGCGCGCTGCGCTCTTGCGCCGCGACTCGGTTCACGGAGCGTTTCAAGGCACCATCCGGGTGGATGAGGAGAACAGTTGCATCATCGCCAACGGCAACGTCATTCGCTTCATCTACGCGAGCGACCGTTCGGCCATCGACTACCGCGCCTTCGGCATCGACAACGCCATCCTCATCGACAACACCGGTGCCTGGCGGGACGAAGCGGGCCTCCGTGAGCACTTGGCCTCACCTGGCATCGCCCGCGTGATGCTCACCGCCCCAGGCAAGGGCGCGATCAAGAACATCGTCTCCGGCATCAACTCCCACGAGGTGTCGGACGCGGACACCATCCTCTCCGCCGCCTCCTGCACCACCAACGCCATCGTCCCGGTGCTGAAAGCGGTTCACGACCACTGGGGCATCGAGCACGGCCACATGGAAACCGTGCATGCGTACACACCCGACCAGAATCTCATCGACAACTTCCACAAGAAGGCGCGCCGAGGCCGCAGTGCGCCCCTCAACATGGTGATTACCGAAACCGGCGCTTCGGACGCGGTGGCGAAGCTCTTGCCGGCGCTTAAGGGGAGGCTTACCGGCAACGCCATCCGCGTGCCGACGCCGAACGTGTCGCTGGCAATCTTGAACCTGACGCTGGAACGATCGATCACACGCGAGGAGGCCATCGACTTCCTGCGCGACACCGCGCTCAACTCGTCGCTGCAACGCCAGATCGACTTCACGGGTTCGCCGGAGGTGGTGTCGAGCGACCTGATCGGCAATCGCCACGCGTGCTGCGTGGACGGCGATGCCACCATCGTCGACGACAACCGCATCGTCCTCTACGTCTGGTATGACAACGAGTTCGGCTACTCCTGCCAGGTGGTGCGCGTGGTGCAGAAATGGGCCGGCATCCGCTACCCCTTGATCCCGGACGATGTGGCCCGGACGGGATTCGAGGAGATGAGGACGTTGGTGGCCGCGGATTGAGCGCGACAACGAGCGTCGCCTTCCCTAAGGGGACGGTCGCGCGCGCAGCCGCCTGATTCGCCGCGACCGGGCGAGCGAGGGGACTTCCAAAATGCACATCGGCGTACTAGCGCTCGACTTCCATCTTGAGGGCTGCCGCTCGCTGAAGGAAAAGCGACATCGCCTGTCGCGGTTGCGCGAGCGCTTCGGGCGCAAGCCGCATCTTGCCGTGTGTGAGAGCGGCCATCAGGACTCGCACCGGCAGGCGCGCTGGCAGGTGGTGGCCACGGCAGACAGCTTGCGGGTGGTGGAGCAATCCCTCGCCGAAGTGGAGAACTGGGTAGCGATGTCGATGGATGCGACCCTCACCGGGGTGGACCGCGAGGTGCTGCGGTGACCATCTACCTGCTGCTGGCGGTCATCGTCGGCGCCGTGGTCTTGTATGTGCGCGGCACGCGGGCCGCCAGACTGCGCTGGCTCACCCAGCTCAACCTGCCGGGGGCTTGGCATCGAGATGCGGTCGGGGAACCGCGGGTGCTGCGGCTTGGTGGCGAACTCGACGGCGGCCGCTATGTTGCCCAAGACGGCAGCAGCGAGGAGACCGGCGTCTGGCGACTGTCCGGACATACGCTAGTGCTCCACCCCGACCAGTCGGATGACCCCGAGGCCTCGCAGCACTTCGACATTCGCCTCTTCGACACCGGCCGCATCGGCATCGACGGACCGGGCCGCGAACGCGAGATTTACGTCAAACGTGCCGACAACGTGATCGAACTGCGCGCGCGCTCATGAGGGCGGTGGATTGGTGCCCATGAGCGGGTCCAAAGCCGACCTCGCGCAGCAAGGCAGCGAACTGCTCTCGCGGCTGCTCGCCATCCTGCCGGCGCGCAGCGCCTTGGACTGGCGCGAGCACCGGGCGGCACGTTGGACGAGCGGAACCTTCGGCGGCCGTCTCGTGCCGTTTGGCCACCTGGACCCCATAGGCTTGAGCGACCTGCTCGGCATTGACGACCAGAAGGCGCGTCTGGTTGCCAACACCGAGCAGTTCCTCGCCGGCCACCCGGCCAACAACGCACTCCTGTGGGGTGCCCGCGGCACCGGCAAGTCCTCCCTCCTGCACGCGCTCCTGAACCGTTACGCCAACGAGGGCCTGCGGCTGATCGAGGTGGACAAGGAATCCTTGGTGGACCTAGCCGCCATCCTCGAACTTGTGGATGAGGAGCCCTACCGCTTCCTGCTCGTCTGCGACGATCTCTCCTTTGAGTCGGGCGAGTCCTCCTACAAGGCCTTGAAGAGCGCCCTTGAAGGCTCTGTGTTCGCCACCGCCGAAAACACGCTCATCTACGCCACCTCCAACCGCCGCCACCTGCTGCCGGAATACATGACCGACAACACCGCCGCCACCCACGTCGGGGGCGAACTCCACGAAGCCGAGGTTGTGGAAGAGAAAATCTCCCTCTCCGACCGCTTCGGCCTCTGGCTCTCCTTCCACGCCTTCCGCCAGGATGAATACCTTGCCGTAGCCCGCCACTGGCTAGAACGCATCGCCTCCGAACGCGGCCTGACCCTTGAATGGAACGACGACCGGGCCAAAGCGGCCATCCGCTGGGCCCTGGCCCGAGGCGTCCGCAGCGGCCGCACCGCCCGCCATTTCGCCACCAACGAAGTAGGTGCCGCCCTCCGGGCCGACGACCAACGCTGACCCAACGCCCGCCCGTGTCCCGCTTGGGGGCGGGCGCTCTCCGTCCGCCGCGATGGGTGCCGCAGTCGAGGCTATGATTCGAGAGCAGATTGGCAACGGGACCGACCATGGCGGTCAACACAGAGCCTTCACGCGACCGACGCCACGTCGGGACTGTCACCCAACAGGACCGCGATTACATGCGCCGAATCGGTGCCGCGATGGCCGAACCTCGGGGCAGGTCGCATGGCATGACGCTCGTGCAGGTGCTTGAGCGCGTCGAAGAGCTCAATCGCGACGTCCCGCCAACCCACGACCACGACAAGGAACGGGAACTTGACCTCCACGGGCATGTGCTCGTTCACGAAGCGATGATGCGCAAGAAAGCCGAGTGGGGCGAGTGACCTCCAGCCCAGCTTCCCCCTTACCCCTCAGCGGACGCCCGTTGGCGGCAGTGCGGACCATTGGCGCTCTGCTGGAAGCCCAAGGCGCCACATGGGCACTTGCCGGCGCGTTGGCGGCGAACGTGTACCGGCACGACGTGCGCGCCACGGGCGATGTCGATTTGCTGGTGGGATTCGGCGCGTTCGACAGTGCTTCGGCGTTGGCCGCGCTCGCCGACTCACTCGAGCGCACCGGCTGGGCCTTGACCGACAGGCGTAACCAGGACTGGATGTTGCGAGCGCGGCATCCCGAGTACGGCCTCGTGGATGTGCTCTCGGTTGGCATGGTGTACCAAGAACGGGCGGTCGAGCGAGCCGTTGTCCACGTCGGTGACGACGGCACGCAACTCAGAGTGCTGGCCATCGAGGACGTACTCATCCACAAGCTCATCGCCGACCGCAGCAAGGACGCCGCGGACGTCGAGTCCATCCTCGCGACGGAGCCAGAGATGGACCTCGCATACCTGAACCACTGGCTCGCGGAATGGGCCATCGAGGATCGCTACGAGCGAACGAAGGCCGTGGTGCACGAACGCCAAGCTGCGACTTGCGAGAGGAAGCGCTGACAGTCCCATCGAAGTTCTCGGGAGGAGGGCGGTTGTCAGCCTCGTTGAAGGCGGACTCGATGGGTGGAGTTTGGTGTGCAATCTCTCGACCTCAGAACGCGCGGAAGATGCGGGTGCTATGCCTTGCATGGAACACATCCCGCAACAATATGATTTTTAGCCACTTTCTTCGTAGAGGATGGGCTTGTCCCGTCCCGGCGCGCCCGGACGGGCGCGTTGGCAGTTGCTCCGATGACGCGAATTAAAAAAAAAAGGGGGGGGGGGGGGGGGGGGGGGGGGGGGGGGGGGGG
>VXSY01000002.1:11791-18904 GCA_009837725.1 Gammaproteobacteria bacterium
GCCCTGACGGGCGCGTTGGCAGTTGCTGCGCAACTGCTTCTGACGCTGTGAGAACTCGGTACGGACGGGACACAAGGTACTTCAACCCGTTGATTTCGGGGCAAGAGTGGCTCGAGGTCGAGTCGACACCATCGCTAGGCGGGGGCTGGGGTCGTTCTCACTTCGAAGCCCCGTTTCCCATGCCACCCACACGGTGGGTTCTGGTATAGTGCGCGCCGCTTTTTCTCGTGGTCCCCTTCGTCTAGAGGCCTAGGACACTGGGTTTTCATCCCAGTAACAGGGGTTCGACTCCCCTAGGGGACGCCAGCTTGAGGCCCGTTCACTACTACTACATCGGTGCCGGCTCGTGGTTTGTTTGCCACGGGCTGCAGGGCGTGCTGTTTGCGTGGCTCGTGACGATGGTGCTCAGGGAGACGCCGGGCAACGTCGGTTTGGCACAAATGGCGATGCTGGCGCCGGCGATGCTGCTGATGCTGATCGGCGGCAGCGTGGCGGATCGCTTCGGTGGCAAGCGGGTGGCGATGGTGTCGCACGTGCTCGCCATCGTGCCGGTGCTGTTGCTCATCACCGCGTTGGCTACCGGGCGGCTCGACTTTCACTCCATGATCCTCTACGCACTAGCCATGGGCTGTGCGCTGGCGTTCGTGACGCCGGCGCGGGACGGGCTGCTCAACCATGTCGCGGAAGGTCGCGTGCAGCGCACGGTCGTGAAGGCGACGCTGATTCAGTTCACGGTGCAGGCCTGTGGCGCGCTGCTGGCGGGGCTGGCGCAGGTGGTCGGGCCGGTCGCGATCCTCGGCTTCCAGGCGACGGCGCTTGCGGTTGGGGCGCTGGCGTATAGCCGCATCCATGTCGAAGTGCCGCAAAGGGGGGTGCCGGCTGGCGCCGTGCGGGATCTAGCGGCGTCGGTGGCGGAGGGATTCCGCACGGTGTGGCGCTCGCCTTCGATGCGCGCCGTGGCGGGACAGAACATCGCCATGGGCATTTGCTTCATGGGGTCTTACATCGTCACGATTCCGCTGCTCGTGCGCGAGGTCTATGCCGGCGATGCGCTCGATTTGGCGCTGGTGCAGGCGGTGAACGGCTTTGGCCTGATCACGACGATCCTCGTCATGTTGCGGGGCGAGGATGTAGAGCGGCAGGGCAGGGCATTGCTGCTCGCGCATGGCGTGGGCGGGGTGTTTCTGGCGGCGGCGGGGCTGGGGCTTGGCTTCAGCACGCTGCTCGCCTGCGTATTCCTGTGGGGTGCGTGTGGCGGCGTGGCCATGAGCATGTCGCGGACGATCATGCAGGTCGAGGCGCCGGAGGGGCAGCGCGGGAGGGTAATGGCCTTCTTTTCGTTCTCGTTCATGGGCGCGGGGCCGCTCGGAGCGTTGGCGTGCGGCTATCTGGTGGATTGGATTGGCCCCGGCGCTGCGTTGATTCTGGCATCTGCCATCATGGCGGGCGTGGCGATTGTGTTTGGCCTCAAGTCGTCGCTGTGGCAGCTCGGGGCCGCGGCCGAGCACGGGGACGGCGTTGCCAGTGAAGGCTTGGGTACCTAGGGGCCAGGCTTGTCCTCGCCCGTGTTGGCGTGAAGAACGTCGCCTGTACGGGACGGGCGGCCACGAGGGTCGCTCCTACGGAACGTAGGCGAGTCTTGTTTGGGCGTGAGACGAAAGGGGCGATTGGAGCGGGAAACGAGACTCGAACTCGCGACCCCAACCTTGGCAAGGTTGTGCTCTACCAACTGAGCTATTCCCGCCCGCCGATGCAGCCGCAGCGCATCGAGTGGTCATTGTGCCTGATTTCGGCGGAAAATGAACCCCTCGGCGGCAGGTTGGCCGCTTGGAAGGGGGTTGATGGCTTCGGCAAGTGACGCACCGTTGGGCCGGCCGACGGTCTATGCGGATGCTTACGACGCGGCCTTGCTGCATGCCGTGCCGCGCGCTCGTGGGCGGTCGGTGTGGGTGCCTGAAGGGGCGGAACTGCCCTTCTTCGGCGAAGACGTTTGGCACTGCTACGAGCTTTCCTGGCTGGGGCAGCAAGGGTTGCCGCGCATTGCCCTGGCTCGGCTACGGGTGCCGTGCGACTCGCCGGCCATCGTTGAGAGCAAATCGCTCAAGCTCTATCTCAACTCGTTTGCGCAGGAGAGGGCGGAGGAGGACGCGGTAGCCGCCTTGCTGGCACGGGACATCGGCAAGGTGGTCGGTTGCGAGGTTGCTGTGGAGCTGCTTGATGCGCGGGTGCCCACGGCCACTTGTGTCTCAGCCGGGGAGTGCCTCGATGGGCTGACGCCGACGGTGTCGGAGTATCGGTGCGATCCCGCGCTGCTCCGAACCGCGACCGAGCGTGGCCGCGACTGCGTGCACACGAACCTCTTCCGCTCCATTTGCCCCATCACGGGGCAGCCGGACTGGGGCACGATCACGGTCAGCTACGCCGGGCGGCGGCTCGGGCGGGAGGACCTGCTCGCATACCTCGTCTCCTACCGGCTGTCGCCGGGGTTCCACGAAGACGCGGTGGAACGGATTTTCGTGGATGTTCGGAAGGCTACCGAGGCGACGGAGCTATCGGTGCATGGGCGGTTTCTGCGGCGCGGCGGGATCGACATCAACCCGTTTCGGTCTATGGAGGCGATGTCTGCGCCGTTGGAACGGGTTCCGCGACAGTAGCGGGTCGACTCGATGGTTCTGCGACGCAGGCTCCTAGCTATCGCCGAATCCGCGCAGGGGGAATGGGCGGCTTGGATGGGCGGCCAATGCGCCCTCGTCGAGCTCGATGCCGAGGCCGGGTGCCGTAGGGAGCTGAATGTAGCCTTTGTCGAACGCCCAGTGGGGGCTTGCCCACTCTTTGCCAATGGCCTCGAAATTGACGAAGTACTCGGTGATGAGGAAGTTCGGCATCACGGCGGAGGCGTGCAGGGTGGCGGCAAGGCCTAGCGTCGTGCTGTTGTAGTTGTGCGGCGAGACGGCGACGAAGTACGCTTCCGCCATCGCCGCGATCTCCTTGAGTTCCAGGATGCCGCCGACATTGCACACGTCGGGGTTGATGATGTCCGCTGCACCTTGCTCGAACACCTCGCGAAAATCGAACTTCGTGTAGAGCGCTTCGCCCGTCACCACGGGAATGCGAATGTCGCGCTTGGCGCGGGCGAGCGCCACGATGTTCTCGGCCAGCACCGGTTCCTCGAACCAGAAGGGCCTCGCATCCTCGATGGCATGGGCGATGCGCACGGCGTGCATCGGGGCAAGGCGGCGGTGCATCTCCACCAGCACCTCCACATCGTCGCCCACGGCGCGGCGAACGGCGTGGACGTTCTCGATTGCTCTCTGCTCCACTTCCTTGTCCACGAATGTGCGCCAAGGCCCAGGCACTGGATCGAACTTGAGCGCCGTGAAGCCCCGCTCCACCACGGCCAACGCCTTCTCGCCAAGCTCCTCCGGTGACCGGGCGCCGCCGGACCAGCCATTGGCATAGACGCGAATGGCGTCCCGACACTCGCCGCCGAGCAGCTTGTACACGGGCATTCCGGCGGCCTTGCCGGCGATGTCCCACAACGCCTGCTCGATGCCGCTCACGGCGCAGTAGTAGTCCATCCCACCGCGCCGGGCAGCGAAGTCGTCATATGCGGCTTGGGTGAATTCCCGGATGCGCGACGGGTCGCGGCCGACGAGGTAGCGGTTGATGGCATCGAGATGCGCGGTCACCTGCAAATCCCGATCCGATTGCGTGTAGCACTCGCCCCAGCCGTGGAGCCCGTCGTCGGTGTCGATGCGAACGAAGCAGAGGTTCTTGCCGCTGCCTGGATGGGCGAGAAAGTGCTTGAGGGAGGTGATCTTCATGCTGGGAAACCCCACGGCGCGCGATACGTTTTGGGCCCTTGAGTTGCGTCGGAGCGGCGCAACGCCAAGCGCCGCCAAACCGCTAGCGGATTATTCATGAATAATCCGGGCTAGGTTGAGCCGTGGACTGGCGAATGTCGAGTCACCGCGAGAGTCCCGAACGAGCCGAGCCGCGCACGTCGCTCTTGATCGAGCTGCGCGGCGACCGGCCGGGGGCGTTGGAGGCGGCCCTTGCGCCGTTTTCGAGCCATGGCGTGGGTCTGACGCACATTGAGTCGCGCCCGAGGCGGGGCCAGACGTTCGATTTCTATGTGGATTGCGAGGGCGACAGCGCCGGCGCCGCCATGCAGGCGGTGCTATCCGAGCTTCGCGAGGCGGCCGTTGGCGTGGTGGTACTCGACCATCGGCACGTGCCTTGGTTTCCGCGGCATCGCAGCGAGTTGGACCGAATCGCGAACATCACGCTGCAGGCTGGAGCCGAGTTGCAGGCGGACCACCCCGGCTTTGCGGATCCTGTCTATCGCGACCGTCGTGCGGCGGTGGATGCGATGGCGCGCAGGCATCGGCACGGCGATGAGTTTCCGGCCATCGACTACACGGAGTCGGAACATGCGACGTGGCGCAAGGTGCACGGCCGGCTCTCGGAACTCTGTCGCCAGCACGCGTGCCAGGAATACCGGCGGGCCTTGGACGACCTAGTGCGGCACTGCGGCTATTCCGACGGCATCCCGCAGGGGCGAGACGTCAGTGCGTTCCTGCGTGCCCGCACCGGTTTTCGGTTGCGGCCCGTGGCGGGGCTGCTGGGCTCCCGGGACTTCCTGGCCGGTCTCGCCTTCCGCGTATTCTTCTCCACCCAGTACATGCGCCACCCGTCGAAGCCCTTTTACACGCCTGAGCCGGATGTCTGCCACGAGTTGATCGGCCACGCGCCGATGTTTGCCGATGCCGCCTTCGCGGATCTGTCTCAAGAGATTGGCCTTGCCAGCCTCGGTGCCAACGACGCCGAGATCGAACGCTTGGCGCACTGCTACTGGCACTCGGTGGAGTTTGGGCTCGTTCTAGAGGGCGAGCAGCGCAAGGCATACGGCGCGGGCCTGTTGTCGAGCGTGGGGGAACTGGAGCACGCCCTCTCGGCCGAGTCGGCGGCGAGTTTCCTGCCGTGGGACCCGGAACGAGCCGCAAACCAGCCCTATCCTGTCACGGAGTACCAGTCCCTCTACTTTGTTGCGGAGTCGTTGCAGGACGCGAAGGCGCGGATGCGAGCGTTCTGCGAGTCTCTGCCGCGCCCCTTCTACGCACGCTACAACCCGGCCACGGAGAGCATCTGGGTAGACCGAGCCATACGGCGGCAAGGTTAGGAGCGAGACCGGGCCGACGCTCGGCGGCAATGGCGGGTCGTGCGCGGGGACGTTCCGGCCGCTTGTCCCAAGTCGGGCTACATGGCGTTACGACAGACCGTGTTGGTTAATCTTCATCTTGACTCGCGGCGCACACCGGCCGTGCGTCTGTCAGTGCTGGCGCAAGGTGCGGCAATGTCCGTCGAGTGAGGTGAAGCGCGGCGGGGGCACGACACCGAAGGACGCTGGCAGGTTCGCGGGCGGCGACTCCTCGGCCTTCGCGGCGCCGGCGAGGTCGAAGCTGATCGAACCGCGGCCGCCGGTCGCCTCATGGAAGTTGTGGAGGTAGTCGTCGTCGTTGCCGGGATGGCTCATGTAGGCGGCGTGTTCGACCAGCGTTGCGAGCTGGTCCTCGGTCGCGGGGTGATCGTCGTCGACGAGGAGCACGAGGGCCGCGTGGTGGTGCCACTGGGCGTCCGCCATGGACGGCACCCGGGGGCCGTGTTTGGCGATTAGGTCCTGAATTGTGTAAGTGGTGACGCCGCTCGCGGTGAAGATGCCGTTGCCGTCGTCGCCCCTGACCAGTTCGTCGTCCTCGATCAGCCAGGCGCCGTCCTCGGCGACATGCAGGTCCGGCACCTCCTCCGGCGGGATGAAGCCGGCGTAGTAGAGCTCGATGGGGCTGTAGGCAGGCCGGTTGCCTCCATTCGCGAACGGGCCGAAGAAGCCAGCCGTGTACCGGCCGTCGCCGAGGTCGTTGAAGTTCGCCATGTCGAATCCGCCGAGCTGACCGTGGGCGCTGCTGAAGCCCCAGTGGCTGGGCCAGCCCGTGTCAACGACGAAGTTAGACCAGGCGTGCTGGAGCTCGTGCAGGGCAGGTCCACTGCGAAGCGCTCGGTTGTAGGGGAAGTGGACGACGCCGCGCAGGCGTCCGGCGGAGCCGTAGTCGCTGCGGTAGAAGGTGTCGATGCCGAGACCCTCGGTGTCGTTCATCACGGACAGGTACACCCCGTAGTAGGGGGCTGCTTCGTGGTCGTGGATCGAGTCGAGGTTGGAGAAGAACAGCAGGTAGTCGAACTGGTCCTCGAAGTGGGTGAAGAAGGCGCTGGCGTAGGTGTCGAACGACATGCCGCTGAATGCGGTTTCCGCTGCGATGTCAGCGTCCACGCTCATCAACACGACCGTGTTGTCGTGCACCCCCAGGATGCGCGCGCGGTACCACTGCACCTCGACGCCCCGTTCGCTGAGGGCGACAACCGCGTTGTCGGCCGTCTCCGACTGCAGCGGGTTTCCGCGGACGTCGACGGTGTCGCCGGCGCCGAGGCCGGTGTTACGCGTCAGGGGCGACAGGTCCTCAATGCGGTTGAAGGCGAGGTTGAGTTCCCGCAGCTCGACAAGACCCGCCAAGGGACTGACGTCGACGATGGCGTTGTGCGCGAGGTCGAGGGTGACGAGGGTCGCTAGCCCGGCCAGGGGCGAGACGTCGACCACGTTGTTGTCGACAAGCCTCAGTTCGGTGAGGGCGGTCATTGACTGGATCGCACCGATGTCTCGAACACGGTTGCCGTCGAGTTGCAGAGTCTCGAGACGCGTCAGTTCGGCCAGAGGGGCGAGGTCCTCGATCCGGTTGTCGCGGAGGTCGACTCGCGTGAGGCCGGTGAGGTCCCTCAGTGCCGTGAGGTCGGCGATGTCGTTGCCTGCCAGTGACAGTCGCTCCAGGTTGATGAGGTTTTCGAGTCCGGCAAGGTCCGCGATGCCGGTACCATCGGCTTCGAGCCACAAGAGCCGCTCAAGTCCGGCCAGGGGCCGAACGTCGGTGACCCGCGTCTGATTGAGCGTGAGCCTCCAGAGCGAGGTGAGGCCGGCGACCGGCGAGAGATCCTCCAGGGGGTTGCCATCTAGGGAAGCTCTGAACAAAGTCTGCCTCGTGGGATAATGGGATGGTGCCATGT
>VXSY01000132.1 GCA_009837725.1 Gammaproteobacteria bacterium
GAGGGCGTCCCGCCCTCCAGGCGTGCCGAAGGCGCGCACGCAGCGGAGCCGGCCACACGCCACCGCAAGCAAGCGTTTCCAGACAACCCCAGCAAAGCGCCAGCCTCGGCTCGTTGGCGCCCGTCGTGCCTTGACACGCCCGTCATGCCTTGACACGCCTACGGCACGATGGAGGGCGAGACGCCCTCCATCCGGAGCCCCGTGGCAAACCCGACAGACTGCTAGCGCGCTCTACGAGCGCGTCGGCAGTTGCTTCGCAACTGCTGGCCTACGGGTTCGCGTACGCTCACCCTCCGGCTAGGAGCCAGCGCCGTTTCCTACGGCGCAGCCTCCTAGCGACCGACGAAATTGCCGACCCGCCGCTCGGCGACGGCGCGAACGCCTTCCTTGTGGTCTTCCGTCTTCTGCAGTCGGGCCTGCTCTACCGCTTCGTGGTCCGTTGCGGTCTGCACGGCCTCGGCCATGTGGCCGCGCATGGTGGCGCGCACGGACTTGAGGGCGAGGGGCGCGTTCTCGGCGATCTCCGCCGCTAGCTTCTGCGCCTCCGCGCGCAAGTTCTCGCGGTCGGTGAGCACCTCGGCGAGGCCCCATTCGTAGGCGGTTTCGCCGTTGATGCGGCGGCCGCTCAGGAACATGAGGTTGGCGCGCTGCTGGCCGATGATGCGCGGCAAGGTGTCGGTCAGGCCGAAGCCGGGATGGAAGCCGAGCTTGACGAAGTTCGCCGTGAAGCGCGCTTCCGGGCAGACGACGCGGAAGTCCGCCATCACCGCGAGCCCGAAACCGCCACCGACGGCCGCTCCCTGCACCGCGGCAATCACGGGCTTTTTGGCATCAAAAAGGCGCACGGCGGCGGCGTAAAGGGGGTTTCCGCCGGCGGAACGCGCGATCTCCTCGGCTGGCGAGCGCGGCTGGCTGAAGTTGTTGCCAGCGCAGAAATGCTTGCCCTCGGAGCAGAGCACGATAGCGCGACAGTCGTCGTCGTTGTCCATGTCCTCGAACGCGGACGCCATGTCGTTGATGAGATCCACATCGAAGAAATTGTTTGGCCCGCGCTGGATTTCCAGCGTCGCGACGTGGCCGTCCTTGGTGAGTTCGATGTCGCCGTACTGCATGTTGCCCTCCGCTTGCGTTGCCGACCGATCCACTCTCCGCAAGCCTAGCAGACTGTCGGACTTCGCCGCGTCGCGCATAATCGTCGGCTCAACGCATAGGAAAGCCGTCGTGTCGAGTCACACCATCAATCTCACCGATACGCTCCACGAATATCTGCTGCGGGTGGGTGCCCGCGAGTCTGATGTGGCCAAGGAACTTCGCGCCGAAACGCTGCGTGCCACGCGCTGGCACCCGATGCAGGTTTCGCCGGAGCAAGGCGCCTTCATGCAACTGCTGGTGCGGTTGATCGGCGCCAAGCGGACGCTGGAGGTGGGCACGTTCACCGGCTACAGCGCCTTGGTCGTGGCGGAGGCATTGCCGGCCGATGGGTGCGTCATTGCTTGCGATGTGTCCGAGGAATGGACCTCGATCGGCAAGCCGTTCTGGGAACGTGCCGGCGTTGCGGACCGCATCGACCTGCGCCTGCGTCCGGCCACCGAAACCCTCGACGCGCTGATCGAGGAGGGCCGTTCCGGCGAGTTCGACTTCGCCTTCATCGACGCCGACAAGGCCAACTACGACGCCTACTACGAACGCTGCCTGCGCCTCGTGCGCGTCGGCGGCGTCATCGGCATCGACAACGTGCTCTGGGGCGGCCGGGTCGTGGAGCGGCGGGCGAACGACGAGGATACGCAAGCGATCCGCGCCGTGAACGAGAAGGTGGTGGCGGACGAGAGGGTGGACGTGGCGATGCTCCCTATCGGTGATGGGTTGACGTTGGCGGTCAAGCGCTAGAAGGCTATGCCGTAGAAACGGCGCTGACGCAAATGACGGGCCTTTGGAGGGAAGGCATTCTGCCTTCCCTGTGCGCCGCAAGGCGCACCGAGCGAGTTGCCAAAAGCGCCTGTCGGCGCTTAGGGAAGGCAGAATGCCTTCCCTCCGAGAGCGCGGGGTTCACCACGTCAGTTTTTAGACACAACATGGTGCAGGGCACGAGGCCACATTTCCGTCGCATTGCCACGGCCGCTTGGGTTGCGGTGGTGCTGTGCGGGATGGTCGGTGCCTGGACGTTGCGTAACGACCGCGACCCTCTCGGCCCCCAAGACCGCAACCCCCAAGGCTGGGCGGCGGCATACGAACGCTCGTTCGGACACCTTGCGGGCCTGCCCCAGCCGCGCCCGTCGCGCATCGAGCTTGCGCTGGATGTCTTTCCCGAGGAACAGCGCCTTCATAGCCGAGGCAGCGTCGTTGTTCGCAACGAAACGCCGGTCAACATTCCGGAACTGCACCTGACGGCGCCGCGCCGCTCGACGTCCATCAGCTTTCGCGTGCCGGGCGAAGTCCTTGCCATGCAAGAGCATGTGCCGCTCTACAGCTACCGCTTGCGCCGCCCTCTCGAGCCCGGCGAGACGTTGCGGATCCGTTTCCGGTTCGAGGTTGATCTGGCTCGCCCCGGCACGGAACGGCTAGCGCTGCAGCCCGGCGAGTTCCTGCCCCACATCGGTTACGACGAAGGTTTGGAGCTCGACAACGCGAGGGCGCGCCGCCGCCACGGCTTGCCAGTCGTTGATCGGCTCCGCGCCGACACGCACCGTCTCGGCCATTTCCGCACCACGCTGAGCACCGCCTCGCAACATGTCGCGGTCGCGCCCGGCACGCGAGTTCGTCAGTGGCGCGAGGACGGTCGCGCCTTCTACGAATACGTGGCGACAGACCCCGGCCCGCTTGCAGACCTTGCGATCGAATCCACATTGCGTGCGGCGCCTTGACGCCGGCACGAATGCGGACGGGCCCTTCCGGCAAGACAGGTTGCCTTGCCGACGCGGGCCCGTCCGTGGCGAAGTCCGAGGCAGGAGTGCTTGCCGTTCAGCCAGTCTGGGCCGCCGCGACCTCCGGCAACTCTTCGCCTTCCGCCCGTGCCACCAGTGCCGTAACCGTCAAGTCGCCGGTCACGTTTACCGCGGTGCGGCACATGTCGAGGATTCGGTCCACCGCGAGGACCAGGCCGATGGCTTCCACCGGCAGACCGACCACCGGCAGGATCAGCACGATGGCCACAAGGCTTGCGGCGGGTATGCCGGCGACGCCAATGGAGGTGAGGAGCGCCAGCAGCAGCACCAAGAGCTGTTGGCCGATGGTGAGGTCGATGCCCATCACCTGGGCGATGAAGATCACCACCACGCATTCATAGAGTGCCGTACCGTCCATGTTGACGGTGGCGCCGAGAGGTAGCACGAAGCCCGTCACCCGGCGCGGCACGCCGGCGTCGGCGGCGCTGTTCAGGGTGACCGGCAGCGTTGCCGATGAGGATGCGGTGGAGAAGGCCGTGAGTTGTGCCGGCAGGAGTTTGCGGTAGTAGGCCAACGGGTTGACGCGACCGACGAAGCGCAGCAGCAGCGGCAGCCAGCCGAAGAAGTGGATCGCCAGCGCCAGCAGCACGGTGATGAAGAAAACGCCGAGCGCCACCAGCGGTGCAAAGCCCGAAACGATGAAAGTCTCGCCCACCAGCGCGAAGACGCCCAGCGGCGCGAAGCGCATGATCCACATGGTGATCATGATGGTGACTTCCTGCACGCCCTCCCAGAAGCTCTGCAGGGTCTCCCGCGCCTTTCCGGTGAGCCGGGACATGAAGTAGCCGAACACGGCGCCGACGAAGATCAGCGCCAGCAATTGCGTCTCTGCCGCCGCCTCGATGATGTTGGGCGGGATGGCGCGCGAGATGATCCCCACCAAATCGCCGAACCCCCTTCCCTCCGCACGCGCCAGTTGCGCGGTGGCGTCGGGCAGGGCGTTGCGCATGGCTTGGGCACCCTCCACCGTTCCCGGCGAGATGAGATTGACGGCGATGAGGCCCGTGAAGATGGCGAAGATGCCCGTGATGACGTAGAAGCCCAGCGTCTTGCCGCCGACGCGACCGAAGGCGTCTTGACCGGCCATGTTGGCGACGCCAACGATGATGGACGCGAGGATGATCGGCACGACGATCATCTTCAGGGCGTTGACGAACAGCCCACCGATGAAGTCCAGCGTCGCCACCAGTCCGCTGCCGAGTGCCGTGGCACTGGCCTCGACACCGTCCGGCGCCGCCATCTGCACGATGCCGCCCACCAAGGCGGCCAGCAGCAACGCGATGGCGATTTGCCAGTGCAGCGCGATCCCGAACAGCTTCGGGATTTCCCGACTCCCCTCCATGACCCCCTCCGCTCCCAAGCATGTAATCGGTGCCTAGCATCACACAATTGCGCGCCCCTTGCGGCGCGTTGGGAGGGCGCGAGTTCGCCAGAGGCCCAACTCGACACGCCCGCCGGCAATGACCAAGCAATGCAGCCCCCTGCCGTGCGAGGGCCCTTCGAGGGCCCTTCCGGAGGCCCCCGCCCTCCAAGCGTGCCGAAGGCGCGCACGCAGCAGAGCCGGCCAAAGCCACTGCAAGCAGGCGTCCCAGACAACGCCAACAAAGCGCCAGCCTCAAGCAACGCCACCAACGAACCAACCTCGAAGAGAAAAGGGCGCCCACACGGAGCGCCCTTTGATGGCTTGAAGGACGTGCGGCGTAGCTACGCCTGGGCGAACTCCGGGTAGGCCTCGATGCCCGTCTCCGAGAAGTCCACACCGGCCATCTCGTCCTCTTCCGACACGCGGATGCCCACCGTCGCCTTGAGGATGCCCCAGACGATCAGCGAAGCGACGAACACCCAGATGAAGATGCCGAGGATGCCGGTCAGTTGTCCGAGGATTGTGGCGTCCGCATTGCTGAAGAGCACCGCGAGGATGCCCCAGATGCCGCAGGTGCCGTGGACGCTGATGGCGCCCACCGGATCGTCGATCTTCAGCTTGTCGAGGAAGACGATGGAGGGAACGACGATCAGACCGCCGATGGCTCCCACCAGCACCGACAGCTCTGCGCTTGGCGACAGCGGGTCGGCGGTGATGGCGACGAGACCTGCAAGTGCGCCGTTCAGGGCCATCGTCAGGTCGGCCTTGCCGAACCACAGCCGCGCCAGCAATAGTGCCGCCACCAAGCCGCCACAGGCGGCGATGTTGGTATTCACGAACACCTGCGCCACGGCATTGGCCTCGTCCACGTTCGAGAGCTTCAGTTCCGAGCCGCCGTTGAAGCCGAACCAGCCGAACCAGAGGATGAACATGCCAAGGGTCGCAAGCGGCATGTTGCAGCCGGGGATGGCGTTGACGCGTCCGTCCGACGTGTACTTGCCCTGGCGAGGCCCTAGCAGCAAGACGCCAGCCAAGGCCGCCGCCGCACCGCACATGTGGACGATGCCGGAACCGGCGAAGTCGGAATAGCCGGCGTCCGCAAGCCAGCCGCCGCCCCAGGTCCACATGCCTTGCAGCGGGTAGATGAAGCCCGTCATGACCACAGCGAAGCCGAGGAAGGCCCACAGCTTCATGCGCTCGGCCACCGCGCCGGAGACGATGGACATGGCGGTCGCCACGAACACCACCTGGAAGAAGTAGTCGGAACGCGCGGAGTAGTACGTGTCGCCGCCGGAGGCAAGCACGGCCTCGGCCGTGTTCTCCTCGCCGATCAGGAAGCCGAGGCTCGGCAGCACCGCGCCTTCGCTCGCGCCGATGTACATGATGTAGTAGCCGACGAACAGGTACATGATGCAGGAGATCGAGTACAGGGCGACGTTCTTGGTGAGGATTTCGGCGGTGTTCTTCGCCCGCACCATGCCCGATTCGAGCATCGAGAATCCGCACGCCATGAACATGACCATCGCCCCCATGATGAGGAAATAGAAGGTGTCGATGGCGTAGTTGGTCTGAATGAGAGTTTGAGCAAGATCTTCCACGATTCTTTCTCCTTGCGAGACAAGGCGGCTGCCGTCAGGGCAAAACCGCTTTGAGCCTTGAAGCGAGCGGCGCTAGTGTGCCGCCCCATAAATTCGATGCATTTCGGGATGTCTAAGCCTCGCCCCTGACCAACCGCTCGGTGGCGAGTCTGGGCGGCACATCCTCGTTTTTCTCAGCACCGTTGCGCCTGCCAACGCCTTTCGAGAATCGGAAGGCACTTCCGGGACGCGACGCTAGCGCCACAAGAACCGTTGCCCTCCGGCAACGCTTCCTGCCCCTGCCCCAGCCGTCCTAGAGCCCTGTCGGTATTTCGGTCGGCTCGCCCCGCCCGAAGTCCGAGAGGCTGCTAGACGGCGTCTGAGCCGGTTTCGCCGGTGCGGATGCGAACGACGTCCTCGAGCGTGAAGACGAAGATTTTCCCGTCCCCGACCTTGCCGGTGTTTGCGGCCTTGCTGATCGCGTCCAGGCACTGATCGAGCAGGCTGTCGTCGATGGCCACCTCCACCTTGGCCTTGGGCAGAAAGTCGACGACGTACTCGGCGCCCCGATACAGCTCGGTGTGCCCCTTCTGTCGTCCGAAGCCCTTGACCTCCGTCACCGTCATGCCCTGCACGCCGATTTCGGACAGCGCTTCGCGCACGTCGTCGAGCTTGAACGGTTTGATGATCGCGGTGATGAGTTTCATGTGTGGTTCCCCCTGAGCGTCTTGAGATGCACATCACGTGGAAGATCTGCGCACCGAAGATTGTCGCCTAAACCCGCGCTCCGATCACAGGCTTTTCGAGAGCGACAGAATCAGCCGACCCTCGTTGCCGGGGTTGCCGTCGTCGATGTCCGTGCCGACGACGCCGATGCCGAAGTCGAGCCCGGCCACCGGGGCGCCGAGCATGATCGAATAGTCGAGGTGATCGCCGGTGTCGCCGATGCCTTGGCCGACGGAGACGTCGAGCGTCGCGTTCTCGCCGAGGCTGAAGCTGTAGCCGACGTTGGGGTAAAGGAAGGTGTCGCCGCCGTCGCCGAGGTACTCGGGCGAGTAGTTGGCACCGACGGAGAAGTTCCCGAATGAGAAGTTGAGGGAGAGCTCGATGTAGTCGGAGGCGTCGCCCTCGTTGGGATACTCGAAGCGGATGACGCTCACGTCCCAGCCGGCGCCGTCGCCCATCTCGCCGGAGAAGCCGGCGTAGAGGTCGAGTTCCATCGAGGTGTAGGTAGGGTCGGCACCGTCTGCGTAGGGGCCGAAGTTGACGTTCGACGCCCATGTGCCGATGTAGAAGCCGGAGTCGAAGCCGAGGTCGAACCCGCCCTGGATGGCGGCATCGCGTCCGGTCTGGCTCTCGCCCCGAAACGAATAGTCCGAAACGAGCGTGACGTTGCCGGAGAACTCTTGGGCCCAGGCCGCCGGCGCCAAGCCGATCGCCAGCGCGCCGGCCGCCACGCTGGCAAGGGCGGCGGTTCTGTTGAGGAAGTGCTTCATGGTCGTTCCCTTCATGTTTGCAGTCGGATTCGCCGGCGCACGCGCGCCCTGAAGGGCGCGTTGGCAGTTCGCGAGCGCGAACTGCTAGCGCCGGACAGATGCCGATCACTCACAGCACGGAACGTGCCAACCGGAACGCCGTGCCGGAGCCCACCGGATTTCGGCCTTCGTGCGCCGAAGCGCACCACAATCTATCAGACAGGTACGTTGAAGCACCAAATTGGTGCTTCCTTCGGCGCCGAGGGGGGCCATAAAGCGGCGTTTTCTTACCCTGATTGCCGGCGATGGCCTACATACCCCAAGCTCGCGAATCCCTACGCTCCGGCAGGCGATTTTCCGCACGAGTAGGAGCAAGGCCATGCCCAACCCAGTCCACACGCGTGCCCAAGTGGGCATGGATGCGCCACGGGTCTTCGTGGAGGCATATCACCAGCCCGGCAGCTCGGCGTTTTCCGTCGTGGGGATGCCGGAAACCGCCGTCCGGGAAGCGCGCGACCGCGTGCGCGCGGCCATTCGCAGCGTCGGCTTCGACTGGCGCGACGGACGAATCACCGTCAACTTGGCCCCAGCCGACCTTGCCAAGCAAGGCGGCAGGTATGACCTTGCCATCGCCGTCGCCATTCTGGTGGCCACCGGGCAGGTGTCGGGACAGCACCTGCACCGTCTGGAACTCCTGGGCGAGCTTTCCCTCTATGGCGACCTGCGCCCCGTGCGTGGTGCCTTCTGCGCTGCTGCCGCGATTGCCGCCACCTCACGGCGCCTGTTGGCCCCGGCGCAGCATCTGTCGGAGCTTTCGCCGCTGAACGACATCGCGCTGCATCCCGTGCGCCACCTTGGCGACGTGGTGGAGTTGCTCGAAGCCGATGAGTTGCCAGCGCCGGCGGAACTGCTGCCGAGTCGCTCGCCGCCACCGAAGTTGCGAATCTCGCTGAACGACGTGCGCGGCCAGAGTCATGCCAAGCGGGCTCTTTCGATCGCCGCCGCTGGCGGTCACCACCTGCTCATGACGGGGCCACCGGGCACTGGCAAGACCATGCTGGCTAGGCGCCTCGTGCAGTTGTTGCCACCGCCTTCCGTGGATGAGTCCATTGCGGTGGCGACCATCTACTCCATCTCCACGCAGGCGGCCCCGGCCTTCGGCATGCGCCCCTTCTGCGACCCGCACCACACCGCCTCTACCGCCGCCGTGATCGGCGGCGGTGCTGGCAACTCGCTCATGCCCGGCGAGATCACGCTGGCGCATTGCGGCGTGCTCTTTCTGGACGAGCTGCCGGAATTTCGCCGCGACGTGCTCGAGGCGCTTCGAGAGCCGCTCGAGTCGGACGAGGTGGCGCTCGCGAGGGTGCAGCGCCGGGTGCGCTATCCGGCGGGGTTTCAGCTTGTAGCGGCGATGAACCCGTGTCCGGCCGGGCTCGTGTGCGACGAGACGCGATGCCGCTGTTCGCCGCATCAGGTGCGGCAATATCGCGGCCGGGTGTCGGGCCCGTTGCTGGATCGCATCGACCTCAGGGTTGAGGTGGGGCCCGTGCCAGAGCAAGACCTGTGGGACGAAGCCGCCCGCATCGACGAAGAAGCGTTGCGAAAGCGCATCGGCGTGGCGCGCGGGACGCAGATCCGGCGTTCGGGCAAGCTCAACGCGGACCTGCCGCCGCAGGAGCTAGACCGCCACTGCCCCTTGGAAGGCCGCGCCGCCGAACTGCTGAAGGCCGCAGCACGCCGCTTCACCCTCTCCGCCCGCGCCGTCCACCGCGTGCGCCGCGTGGCTAGAACCATCGCGGACCTTGCCGAGGACAACGACATCGGCGGCGCGCACGTGGCGGAAGCGCTCGGCTACCGGGCCGTGGACGACGGCATCGGCTAGGAGGTAAGCGCCGTAGAAAACGGCACTGGCTCCTAGCCGGAGGTGAGCGGATGCGAACCCGTAGGCCGGCAGTTGCGAAGCAACTGCCGACGCGCTCGTAAGGGCGCGCTAGGGCCGTTTACTGGGCCGGTGGCAGCATGTAGTCCACCGCGGCCTGCATCTCTTCCTCGCTGCAATCCATGCACGTTCCCATGGGAGGCATGAGGTTGAGGCCGTCGATGGTGGTCTGGACGAGCACTTCCATGCCCTTCTCCAGACGGGGTGCCCAGTCGGCTGCGTCTTGGAACTTCGGTGCTTCGCTGACGCCGGTGGCGTGGCACGCGAAGCAGAAGCGGGAGTACACGGCCTCGCCGCTGCGCCCTGCCGCCACCACCGGCGCTGGTGTCGCGCCGCCGCAATCTTCGCCTTCAATGCAAAGGCGCCCGAACTTCTGCGTGCGCTCGAGGATGTCCGCCGTGGTGCCAGCGGGAACCGGATCAGCCATGGCCCACGCGGCCAAGCCAAGACACACGACAAAGAGCGGCTTTCTCAACGGGCCAGCACTCCGGGAGCGAAAACGGGCGCGGATTATACCCACGTCTCCCACTCGCCAAGGCAGCCTGCAGCGGTCGGTTACGCAGCTTTGCTCCATGCAAGTTTCCATCCCGCCGAGGACACCGAGTCGCTGACCAGCGAGGAACAGGCTCTTGAAGGGACTCGCAGGGAAGGCATCCTGCCTTTCCTAAGCGCCGACAGGCGTTTTTTCCACCCGCCCCAATGAAGCAGGTGCGCTGGCGCGCAGGGAAGGCAGGATGCCTTCCCTCCGAGGCCCGCACTTCGAGTCAAATCGTCGAAGCGTCATCGTGCTACGCGTTTGCTCCATGCAAGGAGTACGTTCACGGCGGTAGGTTTGTGCATCCGCCGTCGCCGAGCGTTGCGTATTCCGCCTCGTCCCACGCACTGCTGCCGCGAAAGAGTCGGGCATAGGTGTCGCAGCGTTCGCGTTGTTGCGCAAAGGACTCGTCCGCGAGCAGCCGCGCCTTCATGCCGGCGAGCGTGAGCTCTTCCGGCGACATGCGCACGCCACCGTCGGCTGGCGTGTCGAAGACGACGATGCGGGGCGCGCCGTCGGCGTTGCTCCAGGGCAGCCAGCGCACTTCCTCACCGCTCCTGCCCCGGCCAGGATCGCCGCTGTGGGCGAACTCGGTCCAATAGGACATCATGGTTTGCGATAGCGCATCGCGCTCGGGAACACGGTCCTCGTCGTAGATGTCGCCGATTGCCGCCGCAGTGCCCTCGAAGCGGCCGAACACGAAGGAGAGCTCGAGGCCGTGCCCTGCGCCCATCGCACGGGCCAGGTCGAACCCGAGGATGCTGCCTTCCTCGTCCCAGTCGAACCGATAGGCGAAGACGTTCGAACCTTGCGCCGCATGCAATGTGCGGGCGAGGCTGTCGACGCCTCGATGACGCCATAGCTCCGAGCGATAGCGTGCCGCCCGGTCATAGGCTTCCGGGTCCTTCAGCCGTGGCAGGAAGCCGAACCGCGTCTCCACCCACTCCGGGCTCATGGCCATGAAGAGCTTTGCCTCGTCGCGATTGGCGCCGAGGATCACCGGTACGGCGTTGTAGTTGCGCCGTCGCAGCAGGTCCGGAACATTGATGGAGGGGAGCACGAGTCCGTCGGCGAAGAGCGCCGGTGCCCCGACCATCCCCATCGCCTGGGGTTCATACAGCGCCATGAGTTCGGCCGCAGGTGTTTCGTAGAGCAAGGTGTGGGCGGCTTGCGAGCCCATGCCTTCCACCAGCCCCCGGGCTCGCTGAGCGCTCTCGCCACGGCGCTGCAGCAGTGCGGCCATCACCTCGCGGGAACTGCGCTGGTGGCCTCTCTCGCCATCCGACCAGCCCTCGCCAATGCCGCGCGACGTCACCTGAATGCCGCCGCTCTGAACGATAGCGCGATGGAACATGCCCGCTGCGAGGGGTGACACCATGAGCGATAGCGCGTTGGTGCCGCCGGCGGACTCGCCGAAGACGGTGACGTTGTCTGGGTCGCCGCCGAACGCGGCGATGTTTTCGCGCACCCAGGCGAGACCCTGCAGCAAGTCCAAGGTGCCGTAGTTGCCGGAAGCGTCCGCACCGAACCAGCGCGGATCGTCGCCGGCCATCAAAGCCTCGTCGCGCAGCGCCGGGTGGCTGAACCAGCCGAACGGGCCGAGCCGGTAGTTCAGCGCCACAACCACAACGTCTCCGGCGTGCGCAAGCGTGCCGCCGTGATAGGGCCCCGCGTGGCCGACACTGTTGCCGCCGCCGTGGATCCAGAACATCACCGGAAAGGACGATCCGCTATCGGCACGAGCGGGCGCGTAGACATTGAGAAAGAGGCAGTCCTCGCTGCCAACCACGCCGTCCTCGTCCGGGTCGTCGAAATCCGCCAAGGCGTTGCGGTGCTGCACGCAAGCCGACCCCAAGGTCACGGCTTCCATGGGCAGGTCCCACGCCGGCGCCGGCCGCGGCGCCCGCCAGCGCAGGTCGCCAACTGGCGCCGCCGCGAACGGAATGCCAAGCCAGACCCTGCTGCCGGTATCGGCTTCGACAAAGCCCACAACAGCACCTTGCGCGGTCTCAACCCGCGTGCTCGGATCGGCCACCGGCGCCTCCACCGGTGCCCGCATCAACAAAGCCACGCCAACCCCAACCAGCACGACGCCGCCGACCAGCACATAGATCCACTTCCGCATCCGGCTCCCTCTGAACGCCCCGACCCACATGCGCCACGATACCGCCCAACCGAGCAGCCTGTCGGACTTCGCCGCGTTGGCGAAGTCCTATGGGGTGATAGGACGGCTTGGGCTGGGGCAAGGAGCGGTTGGCCGAACGCAACGGTTCATGTGGCGCGAGGAGGCGAGAGAGCGCTTCCTTCTCGTTCTTGGTGGAAGGCGAGACCGATCCACGACGCTCGCGATGCCGAGCAGCATTCCCGACCGATTCGGGTTAAGTTCCGCACATGGCCGACGCCAAGCCCACCCCCGTTCGCACCAGCGAGCTTCGCGCCCTGGGCGAGGGCACCCTCGATGAAGTCTCCGCGCGTGTCTTCAACGGCACCGAACTCACCGCCGCGGACCTCAATGGCGTCACCTTCGATGGCTGCGACTTCATCGACGTGGGCTTCCGCCGCGCTGAGCTCACCGACGCACGCTTCCACCGCTGTTCCTTCTTCCGTGCCGAGCCGGCGGCAAGCTGCGACTTCTCGTTCGCCAACCTTCGCGATGCCACGTTTGAGCGCTGCGACCTGACCACGGCCGTCATGCAGAACGTGCGGGCCTTTGGCTTGATCATGGAGGGCTGCGTCGCCGGCGGCATCGACTTCCGTGGCGCGGACTTCACCTTGGGCCGCGCCGGCGCCAAGGGCCTTGCCAGCGCCACCTTCAACGGCTGCAACATGCCGTGGGCCGACTTCACGGGCGTGACCTTGAGCGACTGCAAGCTCACAGGCTGCCGCCTCATGGAGGCGATCTTCAATCAGGCGACGCTGGCGAAGGCAAACCTCACCGGTTCCGACATCTGCGGCATCGAGGCCCATGGCCTTACGCTCGTGGGGGCAGACCTGCGCGGCACCACCTTCAACAACCTCGACGTTCGCGCAACCGACCTAACCGGCGCCAAGGTGCGCCCCGAGCAGGCGCTCATGCTGCTGACGCCGCTTGGCATAGAGATCGATGTGGACGACGATATTGGCCTAGCGTGACATTCGGTTTCGCTGGGTGCGTACCTGCCCCTACGGAGCAGAATGCTCCCCGCTAGGGCCCTCGACGCACAGAGGCAAGACCATGACCAACTCCCCGAACATCCTCTTCCTGATGACCGACCAGCAACGCTGGGATGCCATGAGCGCCGCCCAGAACGGCGATGCATGGGTCAACACGCCCAACCTCGACCGCATCGCCGCCGAAGGCATGCGCTTCGACCGCTGCGTTACCACCACGCCCATCTGCATCCCGGCGCGGGTGACGCTGGCCACCGGGCGCTATCCGCACAACACTTCGGTGTGGAACAACGTCCATTACACGCTACCCACCGACATGCCCAACTGGATGCAAACGCTCAAGGGCCTCGGCTATCGCACGAGCCTGTTCGGCAAGACCCACCTGCATCCGCACCAGGGAGACCTGCGCGAGCGCGAGCATTTGCTGCACGGCTATGGCCTGGATGACGTCAACGAGATCGGCGGCCCGCGCGCGAGCGCTGCCGTCGGCAGCCACATGACGGCCATGTGGGAGGAACTGGGCCTGCTCGAAGCCTATCGCGCAGACTTCCGCGAGCGCTTCGCCAACAAGGCGCACGTGGCGCGGCCTTCCGTGCTGCCCCTCGAACACTACGCGGATGTCTATGTGGGCCAGCAGGCGAAGACGTACCTCGAGGAGTACGACCGAGACCAGCCGTGGTTCTGCTGGGTGAGCTTCGGCGGCCCGCACGAACCGTGGGACGCGCCGGAACCCTACGCCAGCATGTACGACCCGGCTGAAATGCCGGCACCCGTCGAGCGTCCAGCCAACGCCAACGACCGCCCGGAAGGCTGGCTCGACTTCTACATGGATCGCTCCTCACCCCACTTCGACGAAGGCGACATCGGCGCCATGCGCGCCAACTACGCCGGCAATGTCACCCTAATCGACGACCAGATCGGCGAGATTCTCGGCGCCATCGAGAAGCGCGGCGAGATGGACAACACCATCATTGCCTTCACCTCCGACCACGGCGAGATGAACGGCGACTGGGGCCTCATCTACAAGATGAACTTCCTGGACGGCGCCCTGCGGGTGCCTCTTCTCTTCCGCACCCCGGAGACTGCGGCACGCGGCGGCGCGGGCGTGAGCGATGCCCCGGTGGAGAACTGCGACCTCGGCCCCACCCTCGTGGAACTGGCCGGCGCCGAACTCGAGCACGCCCAATTCGGCCGCTCGCTGGCCGGCATGATGAACGGCGCCCCACCGGTGCGCGAAGACGCCATCAGCGAGTTCCGCGGCGAGTTCATGCTCGCCGACAACGATTGGAAGATCGCCCTCAATCGCGAAGGCCAGGCCTATCTCCTCTTCCACCTCGCCGAAGACCCCCAAGAGACGCAGAACCTCGCCGGCAACCCCGACTACCACGACACAGAAAACGAACTGCGCCTCCGAATCCTCGAACGCGTCGCGACGAGCCAACTGAAGTCCCCGTAAACCCCATTCGGGGGCAAGCCCGTCCCCAACCTGCATGGAACAGATTTCGCAACACGTTGATAGTGAGGACTGACTCGAAGCGAGGGCCCTCGGCGCGAGGGGCGTCCCGCCCTGGCACGCGCCGACAGGCGCGCAGGCTGGCAGGAAATGCGCGGGGCAAAGTCGTACAGGCTGCTAGGATTCCGTCATGGACCGGCGTCGGCTCCCCATCGGCATCCAAACCTTCCGCAAGATCCGGGAGGACCATGCCTATTACGTGGACAAGACACCGTACATCGAACGCCTGCTCAAGGGCGGAACGCACCACTTCCTTTCGCGCCCCCGTCGGTTCGGCAAGAGCCTGTTCCTGGACACGCTGAAGGAGCTGTTCGAGGGCAATGCGGAGCTGTTCGAGGGGCTCGCTATCTGCGACAAGTGGGACTGGTCGGTGCGCTACCCAGTCGTCCGCGTGAGCTTCGGCAGCGGGCACTTCGCCAGCGAAGGCGATCTGCGCGCGGAAGTGGGGGACCGGCTGCGCGAAATCGAGGACGCGGCTGGCATCTCCGACCCGCCAGCCGCATCGGACGCGGGGCGCCTGCGGCACCTGATCCGCACACTGCACGGGAGCACGGGGCAACGTGTGGTGGTGCTGATCGACGAGTACGACAAGCCCATTCTGGACGCGCTGAACGCACCGGACGTGGCCCGCGCCAACCGCGACTACCTGCGCGGGCTGTATGCGGTGGTCAAGGACTGCGACGCCCACATCCGCTTCAGCTTCATCACCGGTGTGAGCAAGTTCTCGAAGGTGAGCTTGTTCTCTGGGCTGAACAACCTCACCGACATCACGCTGGACCCGGAGTTCTCGGGTATCTGCGGCTACACGGAGAGCGACCTCGAGACGGTTTTCGCGCCTGAGCTGCCGGGCCTCGACCGCGACGAAATCCGGGAGTGGTACAACGGCTACTCGTGGCTCGGCGAGGAGAAGGTTTACAACCCGTTCGATATCCTGCTCCTGTTCCGCAGCCGCGAATTCAAAGCGCACTGGATGGAGACCGGCTCGCCAACGTTTCTGGTGGAGACGCTGTCCCGCCGCCAGGTGCGTTCGGTGGACCTCGACGCCATGCGCGGCACCGAAGAACTGCTGACCTCCTTCGACGTCGACGAGATCGCCCCCGAAGCACTCCTGTTCCAAACCGGCTACCTGACCATCCAGGGCAAGGAAACGCGGGGCGCGCGCACTAGCTACCGCCTCGGCTACCCGAACCGTGAGGTGCAGTTGGGCCTCAACGAATCGCTGCTGCGTCATTGGGTGCGCAACGACACCGCCCGCACCCGCAACACCGACCGCCTTTACGACCTGCTCGAGGCGAGCGACCTCCCCGGCCTCGAGGCGGTGTTCCGATCCTTCTTCGCCAGCATTCCCTACGAGTGGTACACGAACAACGACATCGCCAACTTCGAGGGCTACTACGCGAGCGTTTTCTATTCCTACTTCGCGGCGCTGGGGCTGGACGTGGCGGCCGAGGAGAGCACGAACCGAGGCCGCCTCGACATGGCGGTACGTTTCGAGGACCGCGTGTACATTTTCGAGTTCAAGGTGGTCGAGCAAGCCGGCGAGGGCAGCGCCATGGCGCAGCTACAAGACCGAGGCTACGCCGACAAGTACCGCGCCCCGGGCGTCACCGTGCATCTGGTCGGCGTGGAGTTCAGCAGCGAATCCCGCAACGTGGTGGCTTTCGAGCACGCCGCCGCGTAGCCGCGCACCTTTGCGCAAGCAGGCGGCGCAGGCACATCGCGAAGCCCGGAGAGCCCAACGCTGGGTGGTACGCTAGCCGCACAGTGCGTCGAAGCGGCGACACCCATGAAACTCCTGAGGCTCCATGCAGTCGGCTACCGCAGCCTGCGAGACGCGACGGTCCGATTCGATGACATGAGCGTCTTCATTGGTGCGAACGCCGCCGGCAAGAGCACGGTGCTCGACGCTCTGCGCTTCCTGCACCTCGGCTTGGTTTATCGCGATTTCCGACCCATTGTCCTCGGCCGCGGAGGCATCGCCAACCTGCTTTGGAAGGGCGATGAGACACCCCGAGCCGAACTGCTGGTGGAGGCCGAGGATTCGGTCGGGCGTTACGAGTGGAGGGTGCGCCTTGTTCGAGACGCTCACCAGTTCCAGGTCGAGGAGGACGTCTGCCAGACAACCCCGGGCCACCCGGTGACGACGTTGCTGAGCGCAGCAAACGGGGAGGGCTTTTGGCACTCCGGAAACGACGGCACGACGAAGGTGCAGATGCGGCAGGAGCCTACCGGCTGCGCCCTTGCTGCCGCCGCCGCAGACGCATCGTTTCTTGGCCGCGCACTGGCGGATTTCGTGGGCCACTGGGGCTTTTTCGATCCAAACCCCTTCCTGCTGCGCAACCATTCGACGGGATTGGAGTCCACAAGGTTTGATTCGTATGGTCGCAATCTCGCGCAGACGTTGTTCCGTCTAAAGCGTGCCTCGCCGGACGATTTCGAGCAGGTCGTGGGTGCGACGCAGGCCATCCTCGGCCTGCCGGGTCGAATCGAACCACGGGAGAACGACGATAGGTTCGACTTCGTACAACACGAGCGCGGCCTGCAGTCTCCCGTGCACCAAACCGGAGTTTCCAGCGGTACATTGAGAATCTTGGCGCTGATGACTGCCATGGTCGCGGCGCCGGAAGTCGAGCTCATAGGCATTGAAGAGCCGGAAAACTACGTCCATCCCACGGCGCTCATGCCCTTTGTTGAGCATTTGGTGCGGGCCCAAGCTCGCGTTCAGGTTTTGGTGACCACCCACTCACCACTACTGCTTGACTGTCTCGACGACCCGGCCGCCGTACACGTCGTCCGGCGCGGCGACGACGGAGCCACTCGCGTGGTCTCGGAGTCCGATGGTGACGCCGTGAGAAACGCCCTGGAGCAGTCGGGATTCCGCCTGGGGGCCTTCCACGAAACAAGGGGATTCGGAGCGTCGTGACGCCGAAGCGCGTTGTCGTGATCGCTTCCGGCGAGACCGAGCGCCGCGCACTTCCCCGCCTCCTGTCACCCCTCCGAGGACAAGGAATCGCCTTGCGTGAAGTGCTTGTTCCACCCCGCCACATGGCTCTGACCGTCGATATGGCGGAAAAGCTGATCAAGGCCGCTTGGTACGCGAATCCCAGCGAGCCGCCGGCGAAGTTCGTTGTGCTGGTGGATGTGGACAGGTCAACGCCCGAAGACGTCGTGGGGCCCATTCGCAGTGCCTTGCCGGGCCGCCTTTCCGGTATCGGGGCAGACGTGCTTGTCGCATACGCACAGCAGCATCTTGAGGCTTGGTACTTCGCGGACTCACAGAATCTGAGGGCATACCTGCGACGCGCCTTGGGGTCCGTCGACGCATCGGCGCCCGATGGCATCGAGGATCCAAAGCGTCACCTAATGGGGCTCCTCGCGGAACGCTCATACACCGCTCGGATATCTGAGGAGATTGCAGCCAGCTTGGATGCCTCGACGATCTCAGGGCGGAGCCCGAGCTTTCGCAGATTCGTCGCGGCCGTGCGGAACGGGACTGCGGCCGGATGATCGCACCGTGTTGGGGAACTGGCTAAGGCGTGCTGGCGGAGGCTGGGGCTGCCATGTCGGGAGCGGGTTCCTCCATGGCGACCGGGGCGCAGCGGCAGTTGCTGTTGTGGGAAGTTTGGACGCGGGCCCAGATTAGGTCTGGGTCGGCGCCCATGGGGTAGTCCTTGCGGAACTCCAAGGTGCCGGGCTCTTCTCGGGACCAGCTTTCGTGGAACTCGTGGTTGTTCACCTCGCCGTCTTCGGCGCGGGTTCTCATGCGGATGCGGTATTCGCCGCTTGATGCCGGGCAGCCGTCTTGGCGGATGGTGGTGTCGATGCGCACTTTGTCGTACATCTGGGCGTAGGAGATGGAGAGG
>VXSY01000219.1:0-2636 GCA_009837725.1 Gammaproteobacteria bacterium
AGCGTTCCTCCCGCACCTTGCGTCGCAGTTCCCGGTTTCCGAGATTGCCAGCAAGCCGTTGGAAGTGGCGCGTCATAGCATCCCGATCATCCAACTCGTTCGCTGCGATTTCAATGACCTCGTAGCCCACGTTGCGCAGCCATAGCCGGATTTCCCGGTCCCTTGTCGCTGTTTCGGGGTTGCCGTGTAGGTGTTGGCTGAGACCGTCGAGATAGATGCAAACGGTTTCGTCCGGGCTGTCGCCGTCCGCGCGGTAGATCACGTCCGGGGTTGTAGTGCCTAGCGCGTTGCCAAGCCTGACTTGCTCGCCACGGATGCCCTCGCCGAAACCTGCGGCCAAGAGGAGGTGGCGCAGCTTTGTCTCCGCGTCGTTGGCGGGCAGGGCATCGGCACTCGTGGGTTCGTTCGGCTGCAATGGGGGAATGTCATGGTCAAACTCGAGCCGACTACCCCAATTCGCCAGCCGCTCCAATGCCAGCTCACGAAACAAGTGCTTGTGGTAGTAGGCGTTGCGAAACGTCTGGAGGCAGTCGATGCACGATGACTCGCATCGGCTCGGACATCCTTCGACCACGTTGCGCGCTGTCGCGACGACCTCGCCAAAGCGTTCGCAAAGGCGTTGCAAGAGTCCCGAACCCCCTGGCATGGGATCCCACAGCAACCCGGTGACCTCGTCGCGGTCGATGTGGCCGATGACGATGATCTGCAAGTCCTCCATGTGCATGTCCAGCACGCTGGTCGCGCCTAGGCGCAGCGCTTCAAGCACGCTGTACGCAGTCTGGGCGTCCACGCAACCAGGCAGCGAAAGAGCGTCCGCAACGACATCTGCATGGAAACCAATGGACTGGGGTGCGCGTCCGCAACGATCTTGATGCGACTTGCGAAACTGCTCGTGCTGGCGTGCGGTGGCGAGGGGCGAAACGCTTTGGCCGCACACCGTGCATACCGGATAGCCGAATTCGCCATCAGCGGAGATGGCGCTCGACGCGCCCACGTTCACTAATCGCATTCGCACGCCTCGGCGCAACTGCATCGCCGCATCGCCCCAACGGAATGCCTTGCCGCCGCTGTGTCGTCCTTGTTCAAGCCCATACACAGCAACCCCAAGCTGGAAGCGCAGGTCCTCCTCATCGGAGATGTGGGATGTGTGGACAAGGTCAGCGTCGCACGTCGCCATCGTTCGAATCACCGTACCGAAAGACGAACTCTCCGCCGACGTCTCCTGCACCGCCTGCCTTTCCACGGACACCTCGTAGAAGGGCATCTCCACAGCATCACTCCCCGGCTCGCGATGGAAGCATCGGGCAACGAACTTGTGGCCGTTCGCGTAAATGAGATTGCCCGGCACGTATTCGCGCAGAGCCGTTGCCGGTGGTCTAGGCAGGCTGAAGGAGTTGCCTCCTGTCTGCCAGAACGGAATCTCTGCCCAACCAACCACCGCTCCGACCTCGAGGCCATAGCCCGGCAGGAATCCTTCGGCCGCCAGCACGCTGAACGTATTGAAGTCGTCGTGCCCTTCGGCTTGGCTGCGGCTCCGACGAGTGGCCTTGATCTGCTTCACTAGCCTGTCACAGCGCCGAAAGAGCGCTTCCTCATCTGGTGCCAGTGTCCCGCGTACCTCCCGTTGCCGGTTTAGTCGGGAGATTTGCTCCATCGCCCATTGCAGCCGGCGGCGCAGGCGGTGCACGACGACTTCGAGCTCCGGTACGAAATGCTCCACGTGCGAACGGAGCTCTTCGTCCTTTACAACATCAATGTCGCCGTCCGGCCAGCCCTGCTCGAACACGCGCTGAACGCTTGTCGTCAGCGCATCCACATGGGTGTCGATCAGATCGCGCAAAGGACCAAAGTCGAACGCAGTGCCGCGGATTGCGCCTTGCTCGAACAGATAAGGCTCTACCCGTCGGGGCAGGCTTTGTCTCAGAACGTCCTCAATTTCTTGCAGCGGCTGGGCTGGCACCGTCGGCTGCCGCACCAGGCGATACAGTTCGGAGATGACAGTCGCGTGGACATGCTTGGCCACCATGACCTCGTTGCGCAGATTGAATGCCGGTGGATCGATCCGTCCACCTAGCAGCTTGGTCGGTTCAGCGAAGTAGGCCCGGTCGTGTGACACGGGCCGGCAGTAGGTAATGTCCACCGCCATCCGATGCCGCCGGCCTGCCCGTCCCGCGCGTTGCCAGTAGTTCGCCGGCAGCGGCGGAACGTTGCGCATCAGGACCGAATCAAGCTGCCCGATGTCGATGCCGAGCTCCAGCGTAGGCGTGCACACGAGACAGTTGACGGCGTCCGAAGACCCCTTGAACAGGTTCTCCAGTCGTTCGCGGTCCTCATTCGGCACCATTGCCGTGTGTTCTTCCGGGCGCAGTGCCGAGTAGGCGCCGTCGAGCAACTGAAGGTCGTAGTTGTCCTCGTCTTCGGGCTCCCATTCGAGGGTTCCGCCGCAACGCCATGCAGGACACTTGTCGTGAGGGACGTCGCGGGTTGTTGCACGCCGGCAGGTCTGGCAACGGCGAATTCCCTTGTTGGGGTTCAGCCGAAGCTTGTCGGCGTTGACCTGATACACGCCCTCGACGCCCGGAAGCGGCCGGTTGCGCGCTCCCTTCAGACGTACTGGCGTCAGCAAGCCCTCGCCC
>VXSY01000219.1:2646-18286 GCA_009837725.1 Gammaproteobacteria bacterium
CCGCCACGCTGTCCGCTGTCGCGCCCCACTTGCCGGCAATCTGGCGCAACGTGGTGTCGCCACGGTCGCTGAGCCACTGCGTCACCCAATCCGATCGCTCGGAGGGAGCCCGGCGCAGTTTCGTCCCCTTCGGCGAAAGGAAGCTCGGCAAGTATCCTTGCTGAATCTCGCGGTCACCCTCCATCCAGTACCGCGTGAAAATCTCGTGCTCGGGATCGTGCAGCACGCGCTGCCTGCGCAGGTAGTCGAGCACGCTTGAGACGCCCTCGCGCAGACTCTCCGGTGAGATTCCGAGTCGGTGTGCGTTGTCCTGAATCCAAGGCAAGGTGGCATCGAGACCGTCGTACTCCACCTTCACCCTTCCCCAAGGCTCCAAGCCGAGTGCCTGGCGCGACGACAGCGCGACCTCGCGCAGAACTTGGATGCGCAGGTATTTGCGCCGTTCCTGCTGGTGTCGGCCACCGGCACCCTCGCGTCGAGCCACAGTCCACACTTCCGGCAGGAGCGCCCGAGAAAGCGTTTCGTCACCCTCCATAAGGTCGTCGAGGTATCCCGTGAGGTCGCCTATGGCTCGATGGCCGTCGCGAATGCCGTCCGCCATCAATGCGCGCAAACGAAACCGCCGGGCATGGTCCTTCATCCATCCGGCCTGAAACGCCGCGTCCTGGCGGTTGTCGCAGAACACCAGCAGACGCTGGCGTTCGGCGTGATGCACCATGTCTTGGGTGAGGACATGGACGTCGGCCACGTTCACGGCGCGCACCGGACGCGCCGGCTCGCGATAGTGGCTACCGCCTCGCCGCCCACCGAGGGCTCCGCACGACAAGCAACTCGACAGGTGCTCGGGGTTGCCCTTGTTCTGCTTTACGGCCCGCAGCTGCACCGGCGGGGAGGTTTCCCCACAATGGCGGCATCGGACGACGTGCTCTGGGTGCGCCGTGCCGCAATGACGGCAGAGATGGATCGGCGCAGAACGTGCGTGGGGTGGCGAGTCCTCGGTCTCTCCAATCAGGCGATCGAAGAGAACCACGCGCTTGCCACCCTCGTTTGCAGGCAGGGTTTGCCAATAGGCTCCTTCAGTACCCGCCTCGCCGCCGCCCGGCACTTGCCCGGTGAATCGGAAATCCTTGAGGTGGGCGATGAAGTAATGCTGACCGCAGGTTGTGCATGTAGTGACCGGGAGGTTTGCCGTTGTCCGACTTTCGTCATCGTTGATTTGTTCTGCCGCAAGCCAAAGCCGAGGGCCTTGTCGGTCGTGCGGAAAGGACACGACCGCACCGCTGATTCCGCGAACGAAGGCGTGAACGACGGGGCGCAGCAACGGGCTCGCCTCGACTCGTGCCGCTGCTGCCAGCGTCAGCCAAGCGAGTATCTCGGCTTCCGTTACCTCACGACCGACCGTCTCCCGCAACGCAGTCGGCAGCTCGGTCAACGCCCGGGGACCGGCGAGTTCCTGGCCAATCTGGAAGACGACCTCGTTGTGAGAGAGAGCTTCATGCAGCGCCGGCTGCCAAGGTCCCTCGGGAAGGTCCGTCTCCGAGAGCGCTCGATATCCACGCCGCACCAGTTCCACGTTCGGCTCATCGCCCTGTACAGCGCGAACGCAAAGATCAAGCGCGGTCACTGGATCGTCACATGGGGCAGGTACCCGGCGCGTCGCAGCCCAAACCTCGTGCTCGTAATCTTCGCGGATTGTGGCCACGGTGTCGGCTGGTACCCCAAAGAAACGCGCAGCGAAGTTGCACGCCGCCTCAGGACCCTCTTGGTCTACGATGGTGGCGGACGTTGCTACGCATCTCGTGGCATCTGGATCGACGTTGCAGAATGCCCGGAGCCGGCGAATCAAGACGGCGGTCTCCGCCCCCATCGCGCCCGTGAATGTATGCGCTTCGTCGAAGACGAGATAGTCGAGCCGGGCATCCGTGAACAGTTCCACGTCCTGCTGTCTCGTCAGCAGGAGTTCGAGTTGCTTGACGTTGGTTAGGAGGATTCGCGGCTGGCCACCGGGCGTCCGCATGGCCTCGCGGGAGCAGACCTCTTCGGCGGGGTGTATTGTTTCGCCGGTGCCTTCGCGCAGGGCGCGTGCCAGCCGCGCCCTATAGGTGGCGAGCGATGCTCCGTCGGGCAATTGGCTACCAACGACATCCGCGCGCCTTTCCGGCGTTCGACCAGTGTAGATGCCGAAGGGGATTCCGGTCCCCGCGAGCAACCCACGCAGGCGCATGAGCTGATCCTCAGCCAAGGCATTCATGGGGTAGACGATGACGGCACTGATCCCCGCCGGGGCACCCTCGTCGCGCAATCTCAGCGCTTGACTGACGATGGGATAGAGGAAGCACTCGGTCTTCCCGGAGCCTGTGCCTGTGGCCACGAGCGTGGTCTCGCCTCGGGCAATCGCTCGGATGGCGCGTTCCTGGTGGCTGTACAGGCGGCTGATGTCGTCGGGAATCCGATCGCGCAGAAGGGGGTGGAGAAGCCCCTGCTCAACAAGTGCCCCGACCGTGGCCCCCGCGCGGAAGGGACGCGACAGGCTGATGTAGGGCCCCGCTAGCAACGGCGATTGGCGTGCGTGATCGAGCGACAGCAGGTCGCGCATTTGCGCCCGCAAGGTGGGGTCGGCAAAGGAATAGGCGGTGAGCTGGTAGCGCAGGAAGCTGCGCACCACGTTCTCGGTGTAGGCGATGGGATTCAGTGGCTTTGCTCTGTGTGTTGGCTCGTTCGGGTGCATGTTACCCACATGGAGCATCGCGAGTTTCCTGCCCCGAAGGGGCGACCACAAGGATCGCCCCTTCGACCGCGGCACTAGTTGAGCTCACCTGTAGCGTAGAGCTACACTTGCCACGTGAAGGAGATTGCGTACAGCCGTGAGGCCGCGAAGACCCTTGCTCGAATGCCCCGCAACCTCGCCGACCGCATCCGCGGGAAGATTGGAGACTACGCGGCTGATCCCGCGTCGCAAGCCAACAACGTCGCGCGACTGCATGGTCTTGACGGGATACTGCGCCTTCGCGTGGGCGACTGGCGTGTCCTCTTCCGCGACGAGGACAGAATCAGAGTAATCAACGTCGCCCCGAGGGGCGGTGCATACAGGGAGTGAATGGAGACATGGGCGAGACCGTTACGATTTCCACGTCTGAATACGATCGCCTTTGTGCCATGGCGGAAGATCTCGCGGACATCCGGGCGGTACTGTCCTTCCAGGTGCGCATCGAAGCCGGCGCCGAGGAATTCGTGCCTGCCGCCATTGCGGACCGCCTGATTGACGGCGAAAGCCCCCTCAAGGTCTGGCGCGACTACCGTGGCATGTCGCAATCGGGCCTTGCCCGTGCGGCGGGCGTTGACCGCGTGCAGATCGTGGATATCGAGGCTGGCCGCGCCAATGGCTCCGTTCGTACCCTCGCCGCGCTTGCGAACGCCCTCAATGTCACAGTCGACGACTTGGTTCCCGCACATCTCGCTCGCGAAGACCCATCAATCGCGCGAGGCGTGTTGAAATCCAGGGCGCAAAACCCCACATCTGCCAGCGGGCGTACCAAAGCGCCTAGACGATCGTATCCACCCAAGCTGCAATCAAGGAAATCCACAATGGCCAGAGACACTTACAAGTACCACTTCAAGCGCGGCAACAAGATTCTGCACACCGGCATCACGAACGATCTCGATCGGCGGGAGCGGGAGCACCAAGGCAGCATCGATCCCAAAGGCCACATCTCGCAGGTCGGTCGGCGCACCACACACGATGGCGCGAAGTCTTGGGAGGACGACCAGCGAGCCAAAGGAAAGCCCACCGGCCCCTAGCCTAGCCTAGGCGCCGAAGAACATGGCCTTCTATTCGTTGGCGTAGGAGGGTGGCCAACGCTTGGGCGTCAGGAGTGAGCCGCCAAGCCTAGAGCGTGCGACTCGTCCGTGTGGTCGCCGACCAGCTTGGCTTGCGGGATGTCTCTTCCCCCTTGCCACCGCAACGGGGCGGCGTGTTGAAAGCACCGCCCTCGGGCCCCATATCGTCTCGCTCGTGTCTTGGGCGACAACATGCGCAGCGGCGCAACATCGGGAGAGGCCCGGTGAGATAGCAAGCCGACCGGCCGTGGATGGTCGTGCCGGACATGTGGAGCTGACGATGGCAAAAGCGACTCTATGGGCACTGGATGAGCAGACCGAAGGCAAGCACCTGCTCTTGAGGAGCTACCTCGATGGGTGGTTTCCCATCCTTGGGAGCTTCAATCGGCGGCTGCTGTTCGTCGACGGGTTCGCTGGCCCCGGCGAGTATGCCGGCGGTGAAGCGGGATCCCCGCTTGTTGCCTTGGAATCTGTGAGACGGCACAGACAAGAGGGGAATCTCCAAGGGTTGGAGGTCGTATTCCTCTTCATCGAATCGGACAAACGCCACGCAGACCACCTTGAAGCGGTCTTGGGTCGCGACAAAAGCCGGTGCCCGGAACCAAAGTTACGGTCGTCCGTGGCAAGTTCGAAGACAACATGACGCTTCTGCTTGATCAGATCGACCAGCAGAACGCCGTTTTGGCACCAGCATTTGTCATGGTCGATCCGTTCGGCCCCAAGGGAAGCCGGATGAGCCTTATCGAGCGCATCCTCCGTAATCCCAAGAGCGAGTGCCTGATTTCGTTCATGTACGAGCCAATCCGACGGTTCCACACCACAGGAGGCTACGAAGAGCCCCTGAACGAGCTTTTTGGCACGGAGGCATGGAAGGAATGCTTCGACATCGAGGACGAGCCCGAACGGAATCGATTTCTCCACGATCTATTCACGCGCCAGCTCAAGAGGCACGGGGCCAAGTACGTCGTCACGTTTGAGCTCTACAGGGGCAATCACCACATCTACACGCTCTATTTCACGACGGGCGACCTCAAGGGATGCGACCTCATGAAATCATGCATTTGGAAACTCGACCCCGGCCAGGGCGTCTCGTTCCGCGCCCATGCGCAACGGGACCTTTTTTCGCTCCGCGGCGCAGATACCGATCACCTTGCTCGCCAGTTGCGAGACCGGTTCGGGAACCAATGGACCCCGATCGGGACGATCGAGGATTTCGTCAAGAGCGACGCTACGCCGTTCCACAAGGGCCAGCTTCGTCAAGCCACATTGCAGCCATTAGAGCGCGACAGCAAGATCGAAGTACAACGGCCTCAGGGTGGGAAGGGGTTTACGTCTGGTCGAGGGATCCGACTCCGGTTCAAGTAGGCGGCAGCCCGTTCCACACATCGTCATCCAACAGGCGACCGCTTAACTTCTTGCCGAACCTGCCCATTGGTGCGGAGTACGTGCCGTCGTCCAACAGTGCTCTCGGCAGTGCGTTTGGTACGGCATGAGTTGGTGCCCAGTCGCCCCACTGCTTGAAATGGAACGGCGTCTTGTGGTCGAGGCAGTGATCCCGGATGGTGTAGAACCACTCTGGATCGCTGGGCCTCGCTCTGGGGCCGCTCTCGCCGCCCGCGATCACCCATTGGATGGTGCCTTGTTCGAGCCAGCTTTCGATGTCGATCTTCTCCAAAAGCGGTTCGCAGGATAGGAACCTCACGCAGGCAGGGTTGGCCGAAAGGTGCGGGAGGCGCTTGTCGACCCACCGCTGGGATTCAACGGTCGTGCCGAGCCACACGTTGTCCGGCCAGTCCTCTACCCAAGGTGACAGCCTGCGAACGAGGTGGGGACGCTTGGTGAGCAACAGCCAGTCTAGGTTCGGCGTCTCCTCCACCAGTTGCCAGAGGCGATGTCGCCAAGGGGTCAAGGCTCTGCCCCACTCGAACACATCCGCCATCGACGCGCAAAAGACGCGTTCTCGCCGTCCTGCATGCACCGCTGCGGCGTTCCACTTACGCGGCTGCTCCCAATAGGTGTCGCTTAGGAATCGGCGTGGCTTGCCGGTGCTCCAGATGTCGAACCCGAGACGCTTGGCCCACGCTTCCGCATAGCAATGGTCGCATGCCGCCGAAACCTTGGTGCAACCCCACCACGGATTGAAGGTGTGGTCGGTCCACTCGATCCTTGAGTCACGAGCCATCGGAACCTCCGTAGACGGCAACCGGACGCCTAGCAGCCGCACCCATGATAATGGGATTATATACAGTAAATTGCTGCCGCGTCATGGTGGAAGCTTTTGCTCCTTCCATATCAACGCATGGTGCACCGAGCATTCTCAATCGAACAAATCAGTCTGCCGCGTCCGAGGCTGGGCGGTGTGGCGCCTTTCCTGCATGTCGCGTTGGATACGAGGTCGAGGTTCCGCGGGAATAGGCCGCAATCCGGGGGCGAGGCCTGCCAAGAGGGAACGATAGCCATCGACGCCCAAGACGTTGCGGGCATGGATTCGGGACTCCTCGCGCAGTTGTTCGGTGCTCTGTGAGAGCTGCCAGTCGTAGAATCGCGGGCCGAGACAGCGGCCAACGGCTTGCGGAAGGGCGGCGCGATCGTCCTTTCCGAGCCCGTGATCCGAGAGTCGTAGTGTCTCGGGGAGGAGCCAAGCTTCACCGTAGTTCTATCCTAGGAATGAATTGATCCCCTCTCGTTGACTCCCTCGCATTTGGATTCTCGACTCAAGGTCGTGAAATGCAACCTGCGTCAGCACGGTGTGGCGTAGCTCGGGAGCCTCGGATCGGTCGACGCGCCAAAAGCCGCGTGGATCGAGGCCTAGGCCACTCCGGCCAATGGATTGAGCAGGGAGATCCACATCTTTGAGAATCCAGTTCAAGTCATCGCCGCTCAGCCCGTAGGCAATGGCAGCCAAGGCGTCGATGTTGGCTCGCAGGCGAACGCGTTCGCTTGCTGTCAACGCACTGGGCCGGTTGCTGGTCAATGCACCCGGCGTCGTGATGCTGGGGTGAGCCCAAGGATTGAGCGCCACAGTGAGTTCGTCTAGTTTCTTTCGCGCAGGCGGGTTTCTGGGCAGCGCCATCTCGGACAGCATGCTCCAGATTAAATGGGCGGCTCCCCCTCGCTGGCGGATCATCCAATCGAAGACGAAGGAGTTGACGAACGCCAATAGAAGCGGGTCGATGGGCGTGTGTGCGTTCGCCGCATGTAACACCGGCGCAGAGTGGCCGCATGGGAACATGGGAAGCAATGCGCCCATGAAGGAACGAACGTCGGTGTCACGCGAAATGTCCCTAAACCCGACCTTCGCCTGTGGCAATCCAACCCGTCGGGCCTCGTCAAGTGCCATCAGATATTGCGGGTTCCAGACGACTTGATCAGACGGGACGTGATCCCACTTCGCCCTTAGCCCCGTGCCGCTGAGCCATCCGCGGGCGCTTGGGTAGAAGGGTTGGATCATGATCCCTTGGTACAAGGGTAGCGCTACGCCTTCGACTTTGTCCTCGGGAATCCAAGCATCCCCCTCCCGAGACAACACGATCCCCGCCGGGATCCGCGCCCGCGGCACCGGCAGCCGGTCGTAGGGCGGTTGTGCGCATCGCAACTTCCAATCCGTCCGCGCCACGTCTCCTGGCTTCAGCAAGTGCCCATGCACGAACCGCGCCTCCGCCTCCCGGCGCTCTGGGCCGGCGGTTGCGTCGAACAGCCAGTCCTCCGGCTTGATCTCAGTCGGTTCCGGCTTCGACGGATCGACGCCGAGTTCGGCCCAGAGCTCCCCGATGGGACGCCAGTTCCCGAGTAGCCAGCGGCTGTATTCGTCGGGCCGATAGCCTTTGGCCTCCCACTCCGGTCGTGGTGGGAACAGGCGGGAGTCGTTCGTCATGTGGAATTCGCAGGTGTAGGTGATGCCCCACCCGTCCCGTCCGTCGTCGCCGAGCAGAATGCCGTTGGCGTAGACTTTCTCCAGGATTTCAAGGTCGCGAGCGGACTGGATTTCCAAGATGGCACGGCTGCGCGGGCTGAAGCGCTGAACCTGCTCGCGGGAATAGGGCGTCCCGATGTCCTCAGCACGTTCCCAATCCTCGGGTTTGCGGCGCATAAACGCTGTGTTGATTGCGTCGGTTTTGCCGCCTCTCTGGAGGATGATTGGGTTGAACTTTAGGCGGCTGTCGATCGGGAAGACCTTGTCACGGTTCTCCACGCCGAACAGCCACTCCCACCGGCACTGTTCCAAGAACAGGGTACGCAGCGCACCCGTGCCGTGATCAGAGTAAAGACCCGAAGGCACGAGGAAGCCAAGCCGGCCTTGCGGACCGAGCAGCGCGTGCGCCTTCTCCAGAAAGAGCTTGTAGAGGTTGAGGTCGGCAGAGCCTTGGTGCAGGTAGGGATGCGCTTGGTCGGCGAATCGCGTGCCTTTCGCGCGTTCGATCCGCCAGCGTTGGTGCAAGTCGTTGTTTGCGCGCCCCGAGCGACGGAAAACCGGGCTTGGCTCTTGTCGGTCTTGGTCGGGTCGCCGAACGGATTTGCGGCGTGGCTCATGTAGTTGGACTGCGCCCGGAAGCGTCCGTTGTAGTTCAGCCAATCGTGCTCGATCACCGCGTTATCGGCGAAGTAGCTCTTCTGCCGTCTCAGCGCCTCCTGCTTGCCGTAGGAGCGGTACAGCGGATCGATGTTGGAGAAGAACTCCTTGGAGACAGGCTTGGCTATGTCCCACGGCGGATTGCCGATGACGGCATCGAATCCTGCCAGCGCTCCGCCGTCAACGCGTCCGAACACATCCGGGAACTCCAACTCCCAGTGGAAGAACCGCATCTCCGAAGCAATGCGTTTTGCGACATTTCGCGTTCGAGTGGAAGGGGACAGGAACGTCTGCGGCAAGGGTGCGACGTCGAGCTCGTCCGCGGGCCAGAACCAGCAGGCGGCCCATAGGTCCATAGCGTCCTTCAGCCGGCCCCACGCGCCAGAGGCTAGCAGTTCGTCCCGGTACAGGTTGGCACGTTCTTCCACTTCGTGGACGGCGAGCGCCTGCATCCGCTTGATCACGGCTATCGCTTCTGCATGAGTGCCGCTTGCCAAAGCGAGCGAATCGGCCTGAAACAGGTCTTGGCCTTGCAGGACGAGCCTGAGGTCCGGTGTCAGCGTTTCCTTTACGAACGCCTTGATGGCCTTGGTGCGGGCGTTCTTCTCGAAGTGAACGCCGTTGGAGTGGGTCTTGTCACCGCCCTCGCGGTTCTTCCATGCCATCACCGGATAGTGGTTGAACTCGTCGAACCAACCGCCGATCAGAGAGTTGCCACACTTGACTTTGTGGTCGAGAAAGCCGAACGGCAGAAGCCGGTCCATCGTCTCGATCCATAGGGAGAGGCGACAGAGTTCGATCGCTAGGGGATCGCCGTCGACGGCGTAGATGCAACGTTCCACAACATGGCGACGGAGCACGGCCTTGGTTTTGCTCTCGAACTCGCCGTCAGTCGGAGGAACTGGGATACGTTCCTCCCGGAGGGACTCGCTGCCACCTTCTGAAATGCCAAGAAGCCGCAGCAGCGAACGGTCGGGAGCCTCTTCCTCAATGCGGTTGTGGTGTTGCAGTGAGGCATAGATGGCGTCGGTAAGGAAGCGCAGCGCCGCGAGCGGAAAAGCTGCCCGAGCCGCACGCGGGGTCGCACACCTTGAGTTCGAGGATCTGCTCTGGGGGCTTGGGCTTCCACAGGGCCGCTGGGGCATCCGTGATGGGCGTCCCGTCTGACTTTGTTGGCGGATCGTAGGCCAGGGGACGTAGCGTGCGCTGCACGGTGGGGATTGCCAGCCCGGGGCGGGTGTAGAAGGTGCCAGAACCCTTGCGCGTGCCGCCCCAGCGAACCAAGTACCACTCGCCAGGCAGAACAATCCGGGCGATAAGCCCTTGTGCCTTGCGGCTGATTTCCTCGTACAGCCGCATCTGGCGCTCTGGCGTCGTCTTGCCGCGGGTTTTCACCAGACCAGCCACTTCGACTGCGTTGCGCGCCCAGCGTTCGGCACGTTGTCGATGTGCGTGGCGCTCGTCCACCTCCACCACATACTCTGCCCGGACATCGGCAGCTTCCAGGGCGGGTGTGCGTTCCTGGGCGTCTTCGCTGGTTGGATAGACAACGCCCGGTGGTACCGGTTGCTCGGCACCCGGTGTTGCTTCGCTCCCGTCCGGCTTCCCGTCCTCGGACGTGTCGCCCTTCAAACTGTCGAAAAGGGCCTTCAGGGCCTTGGCATCCATCGCTTCGAGGCGCGACAGGGGAAGAGCCGGTTGGCTGCCGGTCGCGAGGAACACGACGGGGTCGTCCGTCGGTGCGGTCTTCAACTCGTAGTCGAGCAGGCCCTCGTAAAGGATGCCGATGTAGTCGGAGGACAGGCCTGTGAAATCCACCGGCATGGTCGTCCGCACACTGCCGCGCCCCTGCCGGATTCGTACCGTTGTCCGTGTCAGGAGCTTCAGCATTTCGTACACATCGGCGTCGGGCAGGACGTTGTCCACAAGGCTCGCGGTCTCTAGCACCCAAAGCGCTCGGGATAGGCCGTCGGCGTCGTTCTTGCAGCCCGGGGCAAACAGCTCCCCGCCGTAGCGGGTAACCGGAAGGTCTGGGTGGTGCGACCCTTCGCGAACGAGTTGGAACAATGCCAGCACTTGGGGCCATGCGGAATAGCTGTCTTGCAGCGCCCGGTTCTGGCTCGCGTCGCGTTCTAGGCGCTCAAGCAGGCCGTTTAGCCCATAGCTGCCGTCGTAGATGGCGTTCTCCCGGGGCAGGAGTTCTCTCGATTCGGCAAACAGAATCACCACGAGCCGCATGGCGACCCGACATCCAGCACGGTAGATGTCCGCGTGTGGCGCGGCATTGTCCTCCGCAGTTGCGAGCTCTGCCAATGCATCGCCGTGGCCGCGAAGCAGAATCTCGACGGCTTCCCGGACCCGTTCGCCGAGCACTTCCGAGAGTTCGGCTTGGCCCTTGCGTGCGTCGCGGATCGCCTGGAGCAAGGCTGGCGCTTCGCCGTCGGCTTCGGGCGTCCATACCTTGGCATTGAGTAGCGTGCGCAGCGCGGTGACTTGATCTGAGAGTCCGCCTTCCTCGAACCAAAGGTCGATGTCCCAGTCGCACCAAGCTTCGTAGTCAAGCCCGGCGAACAGCAAGCGCCAATGGCGACCGTTGGTGAGGACGGCGAGGTGCTCGTTGGCGGCACGCAGATAGCCGATAGCCTGGCTCACAAGCCGTCGACTTCGGCCCGTGCCGAGGCGCTTGCTGTCGTCGATGAACACGGGCATGCGTGCGCCGCGCGGGCCCTTCCACAGGTGGTTCGGCCTTATCGCGTCTCCGGTGACGGTCCTGCGACGCTCGGAACTGGGCACGCGACTTCCCCGGAGCCAGGTTCCTGCTCGTGCATCCAGACCGCAGATACTCTCCAGCACATAGGCGACGAACGCCGACCGCTCTTCGCGGTTGTCGGCCATGCCCGCGCGAAAGCGAAGCCGTTGTGCGGTGTGGTCATCCAGCCGCTCCGGCGTGAAGTGCGCCATATCCTGCAGGCGTGTGGCGTCGAGGAGCAGGCCGTGGTGGCTGAGGCGGTCCCAGCCGAGAAGGGCGGATTCCGAACGGGCCGTCATGCCTGTGCCACCGGGAGCCTCACTTCAACCGCCACCGGGAACACTTGCGCTTGGCCGGCCAGCGCGAACCGACTGGGGATGAGGTGGTCGAGGATGCGAGTGCGTTCTTGGCGCAATTGCGTCCGGATTTCCTCGTAGTGGCTCTGACGACGTTCGATCTCCTCGCGCTTCGCGTCAATGGACCGGTCGATTTCGGCCAGTTCATCGGCTTGATTGAAGAGCACGCCTTGGCGCCGTTTGTTTTCGAGTTCATGTATCTCGCGTTCGAGACGACTTTCTGTGGCTTGGTTGATGAGGGCCGAAAGTTCACCCTCCCTTTGCCGATATCGCTCGCCTTCCCGTTGGCGGGCGGTCTGTTGGTCGATGTGGAGTTGCTCGTTGAGCGAGTCGGTAAGTTGGTCACGGTGGTTGTGCAGCCAGCGTTGGAGGTCACGCCGGACCGAGTCCAGCGTGGCGGTCGCTGTCTCGCCAGCCTCGCCGTTGCTTGGCCCTGCTATGCCGCGACGGGCGGTGGCGGGCGCGTGAGGCAGGGGCTGTCCAAGCTCGCCGTCGCGCACGGGGAACGCCACGGTGCGCACCCAGCGATGGAAGGTCTCGCGCAGCTCGTTGACGGCGATTTCCTCGACGCTGAAGAGAACCAACGCCTCGCACTCATCGGGCAGTTCTCCGGTCCGCACCGTCCAGCGCGAGACCTGACGCTCGCCCGGATAGCGCCGCCTCGCGAGCAGGCTCAGCCCCCGTTGCACGAGGGGATGGGCGAGGTGAATCAGCAACGCATCCGGCCGGGGCAGGAACACCGTCAGCCGACCCAAGCTCTCGATGAACGGATCTGTGCTGAAGGCGAGCTTCGGCATGGCGCCCAAGCCACCGTTGGTAGCCGGCCGCCGAACGCTGTCGTCGATGACGTCGCGCCAGCCGGGGAGGTCTGGAGTCCTGACGCGGTAAAGCCCATCTTCTTCTGCAGCTTCGAGTTGTGGTTTCTGTCGGCCGATGGACAGCGCCGTGTCGAGCGTTTCCAAAAGGGAGGAAGGGTCGAGGTCGATTTCCTCCGCCATCGCATCGAGTCTTGCTGCCTCGCTGGCAGCTCGCATGGCGGGAGCGGGGGTGCGGTCCGCATCGATAGCAGTCTCGCCGCGAACCTCGTCGATGCTGGTGTCGAGCTCTCGCACGACTGTATGGGCATCGTGGCCTTGAATCAGCCGACGGTGGGTCGCACGGTCGAAGATCTCGTTGAGCGAACCCAAATCCTCTCGGATTTCGTCGGCCTTGCGGATCACGTGCTCTAGGAACAGCAGGTCGGGCACGGCCTCGCTGACGAAATAATGCACGGTTACATCGCGGCCCTGCCCGTATCGGTCGAGGCGACCGTTGCGCTGCTCAAGGCGCGAAGGATTCCAAGGACAGTCGTAATGCAGCAGGTAGCGGGCCGTGCGGTGCAGGTTCAATCCCTCGGACGCCGCGTCCGTTGCGACCAGAATGCGGACGGCTGCGGCAGGGTCGTTGAACTGGGCCTTCACGTACTCGCGGTCCAAGTCGCTCATCCCGTCCGCGCCGCCAGCGCCGAACAATGTCAGAACGCGCTCGTCGGGGAACCGGTCGCGCAAGCGGTGGGCAAGGTAGTCGAGGGTGGTCTTGTACTCGGTGAAGACGACGAGGCGTTCGTCGGCTCGGAACGTCTTGTTTGCCAGCAGAAGGCATTCGATTAGGTCGAGGAGCGTGTCAAGGCGCGTGTCTGCTACCGGCAACTGTGTGGCGATGGGAATCGTGGCTTCGGCGGCGTCGAGGTCGAAGCCCAACTCACTGAGGGCACGCTCGATGCGATCGATTTCTGGTTGCAGGTCGCCCGCGAAGTTCCGGAGCCACGCACCGACGACGGTTGCCGCCGTGGCTTCGCGTTGCTGGGTCTCGCGGTCGTCGCCGGTCTCCTGCCTGAGGGCCCGTTCCGCCGCTGACACTTCCTTGTCCGACGCGCTTTGGTCTTCAAGCCCGCGTCGGGCGCGGCGCCAAGATTCGGCGAACGCTGCTGGGCAGGAGAGCAAGCGCTTGCCAAGGACCTCAACGGCGAATGTGCCTGCTTGGCGTCGGCTTCGCGATCCCTCGGCAATTAGATCCCGAATGGCCGCTCGGAATGCAGCGAAGGCGTCGGAGAGCTCGACTTCTCGGACGTTGGTGGGCAAATGGAGTGCTTTGGGGGGATTGCGCGTGCAGAATCGAGGCTGCTGCGAGGTTGCTGAGGACTTGCCGGCGGCATTGATGTCGCGCTTGAGTCTTCGGATCACGATGTCTTCAACGCGTTTGCGCATCGCGTCGTTCATTTCGTTTGTGCGGGCGAATCGAACAGGGTCCAGCATCTCCAGCAGGCCCGTGAAGGAGCGTGTATGTCCGTTGTGGGGAGTGGCCGACAGAAACAGACGATGCTCGAAGGCAGGAGCAATCTGGCCGAGCATTCGACACAGCTCACTGTCCTCGCCGAACGGCGAAGGCATGAGGTTGTGGCATTCGTCGACGATCAGCAGGTCCCAGGGAAGATGCGGCGAGCCATCTGGCGTGCGGCAGGCGGCGCGAAACTGCTCTTGGACGTCAGGCTGGCGGAGGTAGTGGTACGAGGCGACGATGCGACTGAACGAACGCCACGGGTTGGCATCCATGCCAAGGCGCCGTCTTAGCCGATCCGTGCCTTGCCGATCCACTACCTCGAAGCGAAGTGCGAACTTCTCCCAAAGCTCTTCGCGCCATTGTTGGCGCAGGGAGGCTGGCGTGAGCACGAGTATCCGCTGTATGCGACGGCGCAGGAGCAGCTCAGTGAGGATGAGGCCAGCTTCGATGGTTTTGCCGAGCCCCACGTCGTCGGCGATCAGCAGGCTGACGCGGGGCATCCGCAGCGCCTTGATGAGGGGGACTAGCTGGTAGTCCTCAACGCGGACGCTGCCATGGAACGGGCTAGCGATCGGCTCGCGGCGCAATGGCCCTTCGCCATCGGGGTCCAGGTAGGGCGAGAGTGCCGTCCACCGCGCGGCGCGCACCAAGGCGTCGAAGTCATCGGCGGCCATGGGGCTTGCGTTAGAGTCTGGAAGCGCGTTCGGTTCGAGCAACTCGCAGCCCGGCTCCAGCTCCCACAGCAATCGTTCGTCAGCTGGGGACTGCGTGTCCTTGTACTCGACGTGAACGAGATGGATACGCCCGGCTTGGCCATCGAAGGGCTCTACGGCGGCAACGATACCGCGCCGGTTGCGCACCATGGCGAGCATGCCGGCGCGGGGAACGCTCAGACCGGCTGGATTGGGGCTAGGCACGTAGGCCTAGTAGGGGGTGGTGCATAAAGGAAGTTGGGTCCAACACGGCTTTGCCGATGGTCGCAATGTTACCCGTCTCGACGCGCCAATTGGATGCCCACTACCGCGAGCCAGTCGTGGCGGATCTGGACCGTCGCCGGAACATGGGTACATGTACGATGCTGTCTCGTGCAACGGACCGTAGCGGCAACGTCTTGGCACCGCATTCGCCCACCATCTGCGCAAGAACCGAACGTCACGCCGAACAGGGAGAAGCATGGGCGTGGAAGCAAGTAGCGGGGGCCCGCACGGCTTTCCGAGTTGCGGCGGCATCGCTTGTATTGATGGCGGGTGCGGCGTTGGGGCACGCCATCTCGGAAGGCAATGCCGCGTTTGTGGAGGGGGTGTCTGGGGTCGCCGTGGGGGTGTTTGGCTACCTTGGCGCCAAGCACATGTTCACGGGGATTGACCACGTCCTGTATCTCGTGGGGGTAGTTTTTTATCTGCGTCGGCTGCGGGATGTGCTGCTGTACGTGACGCTCTTCACCGCCGGGCACAGCCTCACGCTGCTCGTTGGAGTGCTCGCCGAGTGGCGCATGGATGCGCATCTCGTGGATTCGGTGATTGGTCTGTCGGTGGTTTACAAGGCCTTCGAGAACGTCGGGGGTTTTGCCCGGGGGCCGAAGCCGGCCTTGGCTGGCGTATCGGGAGGGTCGGTGGCGATCGGGGAGCGGAGCTTCGCTCCGGACCCGCGCCTTGCGGTGTTTGCCTTTGGGCTGTGCCACGGCATGGGGCTGGCGACGCGGGTGCAGGAGTTGCAGTTGTCGCCGGAGGGGCTGCTCGTCAATCTGGTGAGTTTCAATGTGGGCGTGGAGATTGGCCAGTTGCTCGCGCTGGCGGCGGTGGTTGCGGT
>VXSY01000108.1 GCA_009837725.1 Gammaproteobacteria bacterium
CATGGCACCATCCCATTATCCCACGAGGCAGACTTTGTTCAGAGCTTCCCTAGACGCCGACTCGCTCGACGAGGTGTTCCGGCCAAACGGCTAGCGCGCCTCTCCATCGACGGCTACGGCAGTCTGGACGAGACGAGCATCGGCGCTACGAACGCGACTGCGCGGAGGAGGGCACAGCCATGTCAGGAGCCATCGAGAGAGCCCGCAACGAGGGGCGGCAGGAGGGCCTACGGGAAGGCCGGCAGGAGGGCTGGCGGGAAGGAGCGCGGATCGCCCTGGAACGACAACTGCAGCGTCGATTCGGGCTCCTGTCTCCCCGCGTCGCCGAACGGCTGCGTCGGGCATCCGCCGATGATCTCGCGACTTGGGTCGACCAGGTCCTCGACGCCGACTCGCTCGACGAGGTGTTCCGGCCAAACCGATAGCCCGCCTCGCGAACTGCTGGCACTCGACGAACACGCAGCATCAAGCTCGGGCAAGCCCGCCCCCTACAAAAGCGCGTACCGCCTCAAGAAGCCAGCCGAAACCGACTCTCCACCGCCAGTTCCCCCTCGCACGCCACGTCGCCCCGCTCCACAAGGAACTGCATCGCCGCAAAGACGCTGCGCGCCGCGGCCGGATGCAGCCCCACAGGCACGGCGGCATACATGGTTGGCACCATGTCCGCGATGTGGGCAGGGCCTTCGGCCAGGAAGTCGAGAATCTGCCGCTCGCGCTCCCGACGGTGTTCGATGAACGCCCGCACATGCGTCTTCGGATCGGTGATCGCCGGTCCGTGCGTCGGCCAATAGACGTCGTCGTCGCGCTCGAGGAGCAGGTCTAGGCTCCCCATGTAGCTCTTCATGTCGCCGTCCGGCGGTGAGATGACGCTGGTGGACCAGCCCATCACGTGGTCGCCGCTGAACAGCGTTCGCTCCTCGCGCAGGCAGAAGCACAGGTGGTTCGACGTGTGCCCCGGGGTGTAAACGCATTCGACGCTCCAACCATCCCCGTCGATGACGTCGCCGTGCCCCACCTGCACATCCGGACGGAACTCCATGTCGCCGCCCTCCTCCACCTGCACGCCCTCCGCGACCTTGCCGGCACCATGGGGGCCGAAGCCATAGGTGGGCGCTGGTCGCCGCCGCGCCAGCAACCGAGCGGCTGGGGAATGGTCCATGTGCGTGTGCGTGATGAGCATGTGCGAGATCACCTCGTCGCCAAGCGCCTCGTCGATGGCCGAGATGTGGGCATCGTCGATGGGTCCCGGGTCGATCACCGCCACCTTGCCCTCACCGATGATGTAGGTGCCGGTGCCGTGGAAGGTGAAGGCGCTCGGATTCTGGGCAATCACCCGCCGCACGAGCGGAGCGACCTGCTCCATGCGACCGTACTCGAAGGTCATGTCGCGGCGATAGGGAATCTCGACAGGCATGTATGTGCTCTCTTCGGGTGGCTTGGCGTGGGCTGCTGCGCCTATTGTGCCCGTCGCGCCGCTGCTAGGGAAACTGGCTGGACGCCAGGATGCGCTTGGTCCCGCTAGGCCCCGCGGGAAGGGCGGGCCAGGATGTCGTCGCCGTGCAGTCGGGTCACGATGGCGACGCCAGCGGCGTGCATTGCGTCCTCGTCTCGGCCCAGTTCGCTGGCGATGGCGGCGAGCGCGGTGCGCGGGCGGGCACCTTCGCCGATCAGGTTCAAAAGTCGCACGGTCACCGCGTTCGACTCGATCACGCGCACCTCGTCCTGCCGGTTGCGCCAGGCAATGAGCCACGTGGCGTTGTCGGGAGGCACTGACGGCGGCGCCTTCGGATCGATTTGGTGTACCGGCCAGTCGTAGCGCAGCGGGTGTGCGAGGGGCGAGACGACCACTGTCTCGTCGAGCGTCGGCGATTCGCCGCCGAACGTGCAGTCTGCGTCTTCGGCGAAGTCCAGGTGCAGACGCAGCCACTCGAAGTGGGCCAGTTCCAAGGCGAAGCCAGGGTCGTCCGACTGCCCGCGTTCGTTCGCCAGATAGTCGAGGAACTCCTCCACAAGGCGCCGGAAGAGCGGCTCGCTGGAACGATGGCGACGCAGAAAGTCGCGAACCATGTCCTGCCAGCGCGCTTCGCCCATCGCCTGCCGGAACACGGGCAACATCCCGCCGAGGAGTCCGTCGATGTTGCGCCGGAACAGGTCGGCGTACACCGCCATCTGCTCACCTTGCACCCCCGGCGGGGGCGATTCCGGGTTGCCGCCCCGGATGCAGGTGGCGAAGTGCCCTTGCACACTGCGGAAGTCCATGGCGGGCTCAGACGACCGCAGCCGCCTTGCCTCGGCCCGCGGCCGCTTGCATTGCACGAACCCGGCCAACCTCACCGAGCAACTCGGGCACCGGCGGGTAGTTGAAGTCGCGCTCGATCAGCGCCGGCAGGGGGCCGAACAGATCAAATGCCTGCTCGAGCAGCGACCACACCGGCTCGATCACCGGCGCGCCGTGGCTGTCGATGCGCAGGGTCGGCGAGCGCACCGAATGCCCCGCCACATGCACATACACCGCGCGTTCCCCGGGCAGGCCGCGCAGGAACTCGGCCGGGTCATGGCCAAAGTTGAAGCTGTTCACATAGACGTTGTTGACATCAAGCAGCAGCTCGCAGTCCGCCTCCTCCACCACGGCGTTGATGAAGGCAAGTTCGGACATCTCGGCACCAAGCTCGGCATACGCGGACACGTGCTCGACGCCGATGCGGGCGCCAAGCACATCTTGAACTGTTTGGATCCGGGTGGCGACGTGGCGCACCGCATCTTCGGTGAACGGCACGGGCATCAGATCGTAGAGGTGTCCGCCGTCGCTGCAAGCGGACAGGTGCTCGGTGTAGGCCCGGGCACCATGCGCCTCAAGAAAGGCCTTGATGCGCTTCAGGAAGGGAATGTCGAGGGGCTCGGGACCGCCCAGCGAAAGGGACAGGCCGTGACAGACGACGGGAAAGCGCTCCGTCCAAGCCCGAAAGGCCCGGCCGAAGCGCCCGCCCATTTCCATCCAGTTCTCGGGAGCGACCTCGATGAAGTCGACCTCCCGAGCCACTCGATCGGTGTGCTGCTCAAGCGCCTCCAGCATGCCTCGGCGAAGGCCGAGGCCCGCGCCCGCAACGGGCGCGAACCGCAACATGCCGAAAGTGCCTTGAGCCGCTAGCGATCACTCCTCGGTGGAGTCGCCGCCTTCGTCGCCGTCGCCCTCGCCTTCGGCGTCGTCGTCACCTTCCTTGTCCCCGTCCTCGCCGCACTTGCCTTCGCCGCACTTGCCTTCGCCGCCGTGGGCGTCTGCAAACAGCTTGTAGGCAGGCTCGACATCGCGGGCCTCGAACGGGTCTTGGTCGAGCGCGGCAGCGCCGGACAGGGAAGCGACGATTGCCGCACCGATGGCAGCCGCGATGGGCTTCAGGTTCGTCTTCGACATTGTTTGATCTCTCCTTGATCCATGATCGAAAGCCGCCGAATCGCAGCCCGCCGCAACGCCCTTCGGCATCGCCGCCAGCCACAACCGGCTTGCACGCCCACCATAAAGCACAATTGGCGTGCGTCAACAGGATTTGCGGACCTATCCACCGCTGCCACCACCACCACGCCGGCCTTTGCGCAGCAGCCGTTCTCGAAACTCGGTGAGGCGTGAAACCGCAGCCTCGTCGTCACCATGCAGGGGCAACGGGGACAAGCCGCGCTGCATGACCTTCTGCACCTCGTACACCTGGTCGAACGTGCGCGGCGGGGGCGGCGAGTTGGGCGGCAACGTCGCCTTCCATTCACCAATCCCCTTAAAGTAGCGTCGGTCTCGCTCGGAAACTGTCATCTGCGCCCCACAGACCATGCACAATAGGCTGGACGTCGTTCCAACGGCACATGTTCTCTAGCGTGCCTGCCGTGAGCGGTTTGTCAATGGTCTTACGAGGAAGCCCTCAACCATGCTCGACGAAGCCTTGGCACGGTATCTGCACGAGCTTTTCGGCACCTCGTCGGATTGGGCCGTCATCGGCGGGCATGCGGCAAACCTATACCGTACCGAAACGCGCGCGACCGTGGACACAGACGTGCTGGTGGCCGCGGCAGGGCGTTCGATGCGCACGATTGCCGATGCCATGGTGCAGGACGGCTGGAGCATCCGTTCCATGCCCAATGGCGACTGGCTCGTGCGCGTTAAGCATCCTCTGCTCGGCGCAGTGGACATAATCGCGGCGGAGACCGAGTACCAGAGCACGGCCCTCTCCCGTGCGAGATTGACCCGGTTTGGCGGAGTCCCATTGCGGGCTCTTGCGGTTGAGGACGTGCTCATTCACAAGATGATCGCCGGTCGCTTCAAGGATGAGGCGGATGTGGAAGACATCCTCCGCGCCGACCCAGACATGGATGAGGACTACCTGAAGCACTGGCTGACGGAATGGGAAATCCAGGATCGCTTTGCTCGTGTGGCCGGAAGACTCTGACCAACGAGGGAACTCCCGGAGGCTCGCGCAAGGGCGCCGCAACGCCATCAAGGTCACGTCGAAGAAAAGGCGTTGACGCGCAGGGTTCCAGCGCCCAGGCGCCAGAGGATGAGGGCGCCGAGGCCGATAGCGCCGGCCCACTGCAAGGTGAGGATTGCGGGGGAGTCGGAGGCATCGAGGTTCACGGCAATGGACATGCCCGCCGCCAGCAGGGCGAGATCGATGAGGATGCCCAAGGCCACGGTGACGACCACAACACCCACCACGTACACCGAGGCGAAGCGGGCACCGAACTGGCTGACGATGATGGCGATGGTGCCCGTGTTGGTGGCTGGGCCCGTCATTAGGAAGACGAGCGCGGCACCCGGGCTCACGCCTTTCGCCACCAGTGCGGCGGCGATGGGCGTGCTGGCGGAGGCGCAGATGTAGAGCGGCACACCCACCAACAGCATGACCGGATACGACAGCCAGCGGGCGTGCTCGTGCGCCATCAAGTCCGCCGGAATGGCGAGGTAGAGCAGGCCACCGAGAGCGATGCCCACCAGCAGCGGCACGAGAATGTCATCCGCCACTTCGACGAAGCCGTAGCGAAATACGTGCCGCATGATGGTGGGGAAATCCGGCTCTTCGGTCCCTGGCGAGTCGCTAGCCGGCAAAGAACTCGTGCCCTCCGTGCGGACGGCACCGCGATGGAAGGCCGGGGCTTGGGGCGCGGCGTAGCGCGTCGGCGCCATGCCCGCCCTCACCAGCCACCGGCTGGCAAGCACACGCAGTTGCGAAAGGCGGACGTAGCAATCCTCGTCGTCGGGGAAAAGAGCCTTGTGGGTCTCGTGACCGTGGTCGTGGTCGTGGTCGGAGCTATCGCAGTCGCCCTCGTCTCCCCGGGCCCCAGCGCGATGCGCCGGCGACCCCTCGTGTGCATCCCGAACCAGCCCCATGCAGAGGATTCCGGCAACCACCGCCGTGACGAAGCTCACCACCGGACGCACCACCGCCACCACCGGGCCGAAGAAGGCATTGGTCACGAGAATCGAGTCGGCGCCCGTCTCCGGCGCCGTGATGAGAAACGAAAGGCAAGACGACCGCGACGCCCCCTTGCGCCGCATCTCCGCCACCACCGGCACCACCGAGCAACTGCAAAGCGGCATCGGCACCCCAATGGCCGCGCTGGTGGCCACAGACTTCAGCCCGTCGTCCCGAAACCAGTGCAAAATCGCCCGCCGCGAGATGAACACGTGCATGAGCCCAGAGAGCAGGAGCCCCAAGAGCAGCATCGGCGCAAGCAGCAGGAACGACGACCAAAGAAAGGCCAGAAACTCCGTCACCACCGCCATTCGCTCGGCTCCCGAAAATCTCCCGCAAGTTCCTTGGGCCTGAAGGCAATTTTGGCGGAGGGACAGGGATTCGAACCCTGGGAAGGAGAACCTTCTCTGGTTTTCAAGACCAGTGCTTTAGACCGCTCAGCCATCCCTCCGGATTGGCGGGATTATGGCACGTCTCACGCGGGGCTCAGGCGGCCGAGCCAGCCTTCGTCGAGATGTTGGGCGCGGGACTCGGCGCGTGTGGCCGTGGTGCTGCGGGCGGCATCGTCATCGCCGGCCTGCAAGTGTGCATAGGCGAGGGTGTCGAGAAAGACGTCGCGCTGGGCGTTGCTGCCACCGAGTCGCGCGAGGTCCATCTGCGCGCGCTCTAGGATGCTAGCGGCCCTGGTGGGATCTTCCAACACGCCGGTGATGGCTTCGCAGACGCGAAGCACGACGTCGCCAGACGCTTGCCTGCCGTCCGTCAGGCGCTCCTCCACCTGTTCGCGCAATGTTACTGCGGCGCCGTTGTCGCCCAGCACCGCGCAAGCCATCGCGAGATGGGCGTTCACGAACGGCAAGCCCGCGGCCGGCTGGTGACGGGCTATGTACGCCGAGAGCTCGGACGCTTCGGCGCGGTGGACGGCGCCCTGCATGAGGCTGCGCCAAAGGAACGATGCGCTGTCGATCAGCGTGAACATCGGCAGGGCTTGGGAAGCGGCAGGGCCGATGGCGTCTCGGTAGATGGAGACCGCCTCGTCCGCATCGCCGCGCTGCAAGGCGAATAAGGCCAGGTGCCACGACAGGTGGCCATGCAGCGGATGGCTGCGGGCGAAGCTCGGCAGGGATTGCCTGAGGAAGGCTTCGCCGGCACCGGCGTCGCCGCATTCGTAGTAGGCGTGGGCGCGGCCATGGACGGCGTTGGCGTTGTCGGGCTTGAGTTCGAGGGCGCGGTCGAGCATGGCAGTGCCGGACTTCCACTCGCCCACCTCGACCAATGCCCAGCCGTACGACGCCAGAAACCACCAGTCGTCGTCCCATTCGGGCGCCACTTGTGCCAGCAAATGACACTGGCGTTGGGGGAAATCCCGAAAGCCGCCGAAGCCCAGCAGGCCATAGACGCCCAGCGCGTAGGAAAGCGGCATGGCGTCGCGTGGGTAATCGCTCGCGTGCTCCTCGACGAGGGGCAGCGCCTCCGCACCTCTACCCTCCGCGACGAGGGCTGCGATGTGGGTGTGGCGACGTTCCCTAGGGGTGGCATGTGCGCTGAGCTGGTGGCCCCGGAGCGCGCTTGCGCGGGCTTCGGCTGCCTCGCCCATCATGGCGAGGCCCCTGGCGCGGACGCTGTGCGCCAGCGCGAAGTCTGGGTCCAGGTCGATGGCGCGGTCGATAGCGGGCACCACCTCTTCGTGCAGCGCGAACAGGCGATCCAAGGCTTCGACGTAGATCGCCGCAGCCTCGGCGGAGGTTGTGGTGAGCGGATATCCGAATCGATCCTGCGGCAAGCGTGCCTCCGGCTACGTGACCGAGTGTCGCGGGTCCGGTCGCCATTGTCCGTCTCCGGGTTGCGTTGGCGGACTCGACGGCACCTGAAGCCGCACGATGCTGGAAAGTGGAGGTGTGCCGCCTTTGGAGTCAAGCGGTGACGGTGGACTCTCGGACGGCGTCGGGCGCTACGTCATGTCAACGATTTTGCGAGCCGGCACACTATCATAGGCACATGACCGAGTCGGAGAGCATGGCCAAGGCAGCGCGCATCACGCTCCTGGTTCAGGGGGCGCCTCGCGCCACCCGTGCCGATGCAGCCGCCCTCGCCTTCGCCCGCGCGGCGATCCACACGGGGGCTGTGGTGCACCGGGTGTTCTTCTACAAAGACGCGATCTATGCGGCGAGCCGCTTCGCCCGCGACGAGGATGGCACCGCCGGGGCCTGGGCGAAGCTGGCGGGCGAGCACGGATTCGAGCTGGCCGTGTGCGTGGCGGCTGCGGAGCGGCGCGGCATTGTCGAGGGCGAATCCTTGGCGGAGGGCTTCGCAGTGGTGGGGCTTGGGCAGATGGTGGAGGCGATGGAGGCTTCCGACCGGGTAGTGACCTTCGGCTGATGAAAAGCGTGCTCTATCTCGTGCGGCGCCCGCCGGGGCCGCTGGCGGACGAAACGACGGACCTGATGCTGGTGTCCGGCGTCTTCGAGCAGGCGACTGCGGTCGTGTTTGTGGACGACGGCGTGCTGCAGCTTGCTGGCCTCGATGCGCGACAGTCGCCGCTCAAGGCACTGCCCACCTACGAGGTCGAGTCGCTGTATGCGGATGCCCAGAGCCTTGCCGATCGGGGCATCAGCCTCGATGCTGCCTCGTTCGCGGTGGCGCCGATTGACGCGCCAGCGCTGAGGGAGCTGATCGCCAGCCACGACATTGTGCTGACGGATTGACGCGTCGTGTCTGTTTTGCATGTTGTGACCAACCCTCGGGCGATCGCGTCGTGTTTGCGCGCCCATGCCGCCGGGGATGCGATCCTGCTGATTGGCGACGGCGTTTTCGGCATCGGTGCCGTGCCGGAGGAGCATGGTCTTTGGGTGTTGGCAGAGGATGCCGCGGAGCGGGGCGTTGGCTTGCCGGCAGACGCCGCAGCCGACTACGCAAAATTCGTCGCCTTGGTGCTGGAAACGGGCTCGAGCGTCACGTGGTCGTGAGTGCGGCAACGCCAGAACTGGATGCGGACGGGCATCTGGCCGACACTGCCAAGTGGTCGCCTGCGTTGGCGCAAGACTTCGCCGCCGACGCCGGGATCCGGCTCACGCCGGACCACGACGCCGTGATTCAGGCGGTGCGCGCATTCCACGCAGAGACTGGCCTCGCGCCGCCCATGCGTCCGCTCGTGCGGCTGGTTCGCGAACGGCTGGGGCCGAGGCTCGGTTCCAGCATCGCGCTCATGCGGCTGTTCCCGTCTCGCCGCCCAAACGGCACGCCGCGCTCTGTGGCGCGCATCGCCGGCCTGCCCTGTCCCGAAGGCTGCCGCTGAGGACTGCCAGCGCGCCCGAGCGGCACGTCCGAACTGGGCGCCCTGTGGACTCTCCCTGGGGATTACGACTAAGGAGGCTCCGACCGACGAGGCGTGCGCCGTAGCCGTACGCCGGCGGGGCATCCTCATCGCCCTCGTCCTCGGAAGCCTGGTGGCGCCGCACCTCTCCCCGGGGCACCCCGGCCAACCCCACCGAGTCCGCAGCCGCAGAAGTCCACTTCACCCAGCCGCTCGTCAGCCCAACCGAGTCCCACCACCTCCGCCCAGCACGTAAAGCAGCCCAACGGCGAGTCCTTCCATTCGTGCCGCAAGGCGCGCATCCCGGCTTCCTCGTGCCGCACGCCAGTACGACTGCAGCCTCCGCTGTAGGAGATCCGCCCGCGCCGTGTCAGCCATCTGCCGTATCCGGGAACGCCCCGTTCGAGCCACCATTTGCGCCAGCCGGACACAAGGCGCGAGCCATGGCGAACGTCAGCCACGACCAGAACTTCAAGAACCTCATCGTCGACTATCCCCGCGACGCCCTGGCCTTCTTCGCCGCCGAAGAGGCGCCGGAGCCCGGGGACGACGTGCAAGTCGTGCCGCTGCGCCAGGAGCAGCTCAAGGAACGCCTCGGCGACCGCTTCCGCGAACTCGACGCACCGGTGCTGGTGCATTGGGCCGACGGCCGCCGCGATGCGGTGTTGTTCGTCGTGGAGGAGGAAACCCAGCCGAGGCGGTTCTCACCATACCGGCTGGCGCACTACTGCCTGGACCTCGCGCAGATGTACAAGACGGACCGCGTGGTGCCGGTGACGATCTTCCTGCGCGGCACCGGCGCGGCGCCGGAATCGCTCGCGCTCGGCACCGAGCGGAACACCTACCTCGCGTTCCGCCACCTCGCCTTCCGACTCGCCGAGACGCCCTACGAGGACTGGCGCGACAGCGGCAACGTGGCGGCGCTCGTCAACCTGCCGAACATGCGCGTTCCGGCAGGGCACCGCGTGGACGCCTACGCGGACGCGTTGCGGGGCCTCGCGGCAGTGGAAACGGACCTCGACAAGAGGGCAAAATACATGGAGTTCATCGACGCCTACGCCGGCCTCAACGAGGACGAATACCGGCGCTACGAACGCGACTACGCGGAGGAGAGCACCGCCATGGCAGGAGCCATCCAAAGAGCCCGCGACGAGGGCCGACAGGAAGGAACGCGGACCGTTCTGGAGCGACAGCTTCAGCGTCGATTCGGGCTCCTGTCTCCTCGCGTTGCCGAACGGCTGCGTCGGGCATCCGCCGATGATCTCGCGACTTGGGTCGACCGGGTCCTCGACGCCAACTCGCTCGACGAGGTGTTCCGGCCAAGCCGCTAGCGCACCCGGCGAACAGGCTTCGCTCCCCTCGCCGTTGGGGTCGAGCGACCGTAGGGGACGGGCTTGTCCCGTCCCGCGCCCGGTCCGTCGCAGCGCCAGACACGGGCGGGGACAAACCCTGGGACAAGCCCCGCCCCTACGAGGCCATCGCAAACGCAAGGAAGACCCTGAAACTTAAGGTGCGTTCAATGAATCTAGGTCACGGGCATTGAAAGCCGAGGCCCTCGTTCCCTTTCTCCGGAAGCACCAGCAGCCACTCGCCGCGCCAGACGCGAACGATACGCACGATGTTCTCCGAGGACGTGATTCCCGTTACGGACCTCAAAGTGAATCCAGGCCTTACTGCGTCCCACTGCTTCTTGCGTGGCCGACAACCTCACCGACAATAGTGATGGCGGGGGCTGATACGGGGATTTCCCTAGTCGGATCAGCCAGTTCGCCGATTGTGGCCAAGTGCATTTTCTGTTCTGGCAGGGTGGCGCGGGCGACTACGGCGGCGGGAGTTTCGGGAGGTGCGCCGTGGGCGATGAGTTGGGTGCAGAGAGCCGGCAAGGCTTCGAGGCCCATGTAGATCGCGAGGGTTTGCGAAGGGGCGGCGAGCTCGGGCCAGTCCAGGTTGAACTCGCCGCCGGTGCGGTGGCCGGTGACGAAGCGCACCGAATGGGCCAGATCGCGGTGGGTGAGAGGAATGCCGGCGTAGGCCGCGCAGCCTAGGGCAGCGGTGATGCCGGGCACGACCTCGAATGGAATCTCCGCTTCGGTCAACGCTTCCGTCTCTTCTCCGCCGCGGCCGAAGATGAACGGGTCTCCGCCCTTCAGACGCACCACGCGGTGACCGCTGCGCGCCTCCTTCACGAGCATCTCGTTGATGACCTGCTGGCGGGTGCCGGGGAATGCGCGCCGCTTGCCGACGTGGATCTTGCGGGCGTCACGCCGACAGCGGTTCAAGATGTCCGCGCCCACTAGGTTGTCGTAGAGCACCACGTCTGCCCGTTGCAGGCAGTGCAGGGCCTTGAGGGTCAAGAGATCCGCGTCGCCCGGCCCTGCGCCGACCAGCGAAACCATACCCACGGGTGGCCCGGTGCGGGCAAGCTCTTCGCTTAACAGGGCGTCCGCGGCCGCGGCGTCGCCGCGAGCGAGCAGGTCGGGCAACCGGCCATCGAGAACGCGATCCCAGAACCGCTGTCGTTCCGCCACCGAACCGAGGGCGGCACGGATTTGCGAGCGTTTTCCCGAGAGGTAATCCGCGAGCGTGCCGACGCCCGCCGGTAGCGTCGCTTCGATGCGCTCGCGCAGCCTGCGCGCCAGGGTTGGCGATGCGCCGCCGGTGCTGACGGCAACGGTGACCGATCCACGATCTACGAGGGCGGGGAAAAGCGCGTTGGAAAGGCCCGGGGAATCCACGCAGTTGACGAGCGTGTTGCGTGCCTGGCAGGCGCGGCTGACGGACTCGTTGACTTCGGCGATTCCCGTTGCCGCAACGACGAGGAGGTGACCGTCGCAATCGGAATCCTGCACGCGGCGGCGTTCCACCCGCACAGCGCGTTCGGCGCAGAACGCCGCCGTGTCGGGATGCATCGCCGGCGCGACGACCGAAACCCGGGCACCGGCAGCGACGAGAAGCTCGATCTTGCGCAAAGCGACCGGGCCGGCGCCTACCACGAGGCAGGACCGGTCCGTGAGGTCCAAGGCCAGCGGCAGTATGTCCGTTTGGTCGCTCCCATGAGGTTGCGCCGTAGAAATGGCGCGACGGGGTCATTCTACGGCGCAAGCTATAGGTAGGTGGTGGCTGGCGCCAGACATAGAGCGCCAGCGAAACTGCGGACGCGCCGCGCCAGGGCGCAAAGCTCCTAAGCGGCTTGACCGTCGGCGCGTCCGCGCAGGTCGAGTTGGGTGGTGCCGCCGAGATAGTCGCGCAGGGCGTCGGGCACATGCACGACGCCCTCGCCGTCTTGGCCGTTCTCAAGCACAGCGATCAGCGTTCGCCCTACCGCGAGGCCCGAGCCGTTGATGGTGTGGACGTATTCCACCCTTCCTCGCTCGCTGTCTCGATAGCGCGCCATCATGCGCCGGGCCTGAAAGTCGCGGAAGTTGCTGCACGAGGAAATCTCGCGGTAGCGGTTTTGGCCCGGCAGCCACACTTCGAGGTCCACCGTGCGGGCGGCAGAGAAGCCGAGATCGCCGCCACAGAGAAGGACGGTGCGGTATGGCAGTTCCAGCCGCCTCAACACCGCCTCCGCGTGTGCCGTGAGTTCCTCCAGCGCCCTTTCCGACTCTTCTGGAGCCACGATCTGCACGAGTTCCACCTTCTCGAACTGGTGCTGGCGGATGAGGCCGTGGGTGTCCTTGCCGTAGGAGCCCGCTTCGCTGCGGAAGCAGGGAGTGTGGGCGACGAACCTGAGCGGCAGTTCGTCCTCGCCGAGGATGCTCTCGCGGACGAGGTTCGTGACCGGAACTTCCGCCGTGGGTATCAGGTACATGCCGTCCTGCCCCACCGCGAAAAGGTCGTCCTCGAACTTGGGCAACTGGCCCGTGCCGGTCATCGCGTCGCGGCCCACGATGTAGGGCACATAGACCTCTTCGTAGCCATGTTCCCCGGTATGCATATCGAGCATGAACTGCGTGAGGGCGCGGTGCAGGCTGGCGACCGGCCCGCGCAGCACCGAGAACCGCGCACCGGACATCCTCGCTGCCGCGGCCGTGTCGATTTGCGCGCCGCCGAGGGCGACGTGGTCGAGCGGGTCGAAGTTGAACGCCGGCCGCTCGCCCCAGCGACCGAGTTCGGCGTTGGCGCTCTCGTCCTCGCCGGCGGGAACATCGCGGTCGGGAACATTGGGCACGGCCAACGCGAAGTCGGCCAGTTCCGCCTGCGCGGCCTCGGCCTGCACCTTGACGGCGTCCAGTTCGTTGCCGAGCTCTCCCACCGCCGCTACCAGGGGCGCGATGTCCTCGCCAGCGGACTTCGCCTTGCCGATCTGCCTCGAGGCGATGTTGCGTTCGTGCTGCAGGCGTTCGGTTTCGGTCTGGAACCGTCGGCGGCGTTCTTCGATCTCTCGGAACCGTGCAACGTCCAGTGCAAAGCCGCGCACGGCAAGCCGTTCGGCAATCGCGTCGATGTCGCGTCGCAGCAGGCGCGGATCGATCACGACCAGATTCCTGCGAGGCGATGCCCGACGGCCGCGGCGGCGATGCACAGCACCACCGTCGCGCCAGCATAGAACGCTGCCAACGCCATGCGGCCATGGGCCGCGAGGTTCAGCACGTCCATCGAAAATGCGGAGAAGGTGGTGAAGGCGCCGAGCACTCCCACCACGAGGAATGGGCGCCCGAAGGAGTCAAACCAGGGGCTGCCCGCCGACGACGCCACCAACGCACCGATGGCGAGACAGCCAGCGACGTTTACCGTGAGGGTTCCCCAGGAGAACGCGTCTGCCGCCGACCCCGGCAGCAAGGCCACCAAGACGAAGCGCGCCACCGCACCGATGGCACCGCCGGCGGCCACCCAGGGGAGGGCCGCGAGCAGTCCTTGTGAGCCTTGGGCAAACGCTGCGCTCAATTGCGCCCCACGTCGGGATCGTACTTGCGCAGCTCCGCGCGGCCCACCACGAGGTGATGCACTTCGTCCGGCCCGTCGGCGATGCGCAAGGTGCGCTGGCCGGTGTACATGCCCGCGAGCGGCGTCCATTGGGACACGCCGGTGGCGCCGTGAATCTGGATGGCTTGGTCGATGATCTGGCACACCCGCTCCGGCACCATCGCCTTCACCATGTGAACCCAGACCCGCGCTTCCTGATTGCCAAGGACATCCATCGCCTTGGCGGCCTTCAGCACCATCAGGCGCATGGCCTCGATCTCGATGCGGGCGCGGGAAATGACCTCAAGGTTCTTGCCGAGTTGGGCGATTGGGCGACCGAAGGCTTCCCGCGACATACCGCGCCGCACCATGAGGTCGAGGGCGCGTTCGGCCTGCCCCACCGACCGCATGCAGTGGTGGATGCGGCCTGGCCCGAGGCGGCCTTGGGAAATCTCGAAGCCCCGGCCTTCGCCGAGGATCATGTTCTCCTTCGGCACCCGGCAGTTTTCGAACTTGATGTGCATGTGGCCATGGGGGGCGTCGTCGTGACCGAACACCGTCATCGGCTCGATGATGTTGACGCCGGGGTTGTCCCGGGGCACGAGAATCTGGCTCTGCTGCCGGTGGCGCGGGGCGGTGGGATCCGTCTGCACCATGGTGATCATGATCTTGCAGCGGGGGTCGCCGGCGCCGGAGATGTAGAACTTCTCGCCGTTCAGCACCCACTCGTCGCCGTCGAGGCGGGCTTGGGTGGCGATCTGCTTGGCATCCGAGGAGGCGAGGTTTGGCTCGGTCATCGCGTAGGCCGAGCGGATTTCGCCGTTCAGGAGCGGCTTCAGCCACTTCTCCTTCTGTTCGGGGGTGCCGTAGCGTTCGAGCACCTCCATGTTGCCGGTGTCCGGGGCGCTGCAGTTGAGGCACTCGGAGGCAATCGGGTTCTTGCCGAGCTCGGCGGCGATGAAGGCATAGTCGAGGTTCTTGAGGCCCTCGCCGGTGTCGGCGTCCGGCAGGAAGAAGTTCCACAAGCCGTTGGATTTGGCCTTGTTTTTCAGCCCGCCCAGAATGTCTTCCTGACGCGGCGACAGGCTCCAGCGGTCGCCGTGCTCGCCAGCGGCCTCTTGAAAGGCTGGCGTCTGCGGCTCGATTTCGGTATCGATGAAGTTCTTCACCGCAAGGTAGAGCGGCTCCACCTCGTCGCTCATCACCAGATTGTTCAGGTCACTTTGCAGATCCGCCACGGCTGCTTCGGCCATCGGTTCCCCCTTCGTGGTCGCTTGGCTTTAGGTTCGACGCGAAAGCGGCGTATTCTAGCGGGTTTCCCGGCGCGCAAAGCACCCGCCTACACCCATGCCAACCGATCTTGCCCATGCCGCTGCAGCCGATGTGCGGGCGATTCCGCGCCTCAGCGCCGGATTCGACGTTCGGCTCGCATTGCCTGGCAGCAAGTCGATCGCCTTGCGCCAGCTCTTGATTGCGTCGCTCGCGCCGGTGCCGACGCGGCTCGGCGGCATTCCCCGCTGCGACGATGTGGACGCGATGCTCGACGCCATCGGGCGGCTCGGCGGGACCGTGGAACGCGATGGCGACATTGCGTCGATCTCGCCGCCGCCGCGGACGCCCCGAGACGTGACCCTGCACCTCGGCATGAGCGGCGTGTCGCTCAGGTTCCTGATCGCTCGGGCCGCACTCAACACCGGTTCCACGCAAATCGGCGGGCACCCGCAGCTTTCGCGGCGACCGAACGGGGATTTGCTCGACGCGCTTCGGCACCTCGGCTGTCAGGTGTCGGCAGGCAGCGACGGCTTTGCCCCGGTGACGGTGCGAGGGCCTTCGCATCTCGGCGCCGAGACGAAGCTCCGCACGTCCGTCAGCAGCCAGTTCCTCTCTGCCCTGCTGCTGTCTGCGCCAGCGTTTCCGCAAGGATTGACGATCCATCTAGAGGACGAACGCGCGAGCGCCTCCTATGTGGCTCTGACGACGGCGGAGATGGCGCGGCGGGGTGTCGAGGTGCTCGCCCCGGATGAACAGACGCTAGTGGTGCCGCCAGCGCAATACACCGGCGGCGACGCCAGCATCGAGGGCGACGCCAGCGCGGCCACCTATCACGCCGCCCTCGCAACGCTGCATGGAGGGTCGGTGACGCTGACCAACCTCGGCGAATCCACCGTGCAGGGCGATTACGCCTTCATCGGCCTTTGCGAACGCCTCGGCGCAACGGTTCGACGGGAACCCGAGCAGGTTTGCATTCAGGGGGCCAAGGCCCTCCGCCCCTTGGGCAGCATCGACATGAGCAACATGCCCGACGCGGCACCAACGCTCATGGCCATCGCGCCATTCTTGCCCACGCCGACCCACATCACGGGCCTCGCAACCCTCCGCATCAAGGAATGCGACCGCATTGCTGCCGGCTGCACCGAACTCCGCCGCGCCGGCGTTGCCGTGGAGGAGTTCGAGGGCGCCATGATTGTGCATCCCCCGAGGGACTTTCGCCCCGCCCGCTTCGCGACCTACGAAGACCACCGCATGGCGATGGCCATGTCGGTCTTGGCAAGCCGCATCGGCCATTGCGAGATCGAGGACCCCGACTGCGTAGCGAAGACCTACGCCGACTACTGGCACGACTTCCAAGGCTACGTTGCCTGAGTGGCGGATGCCTTGCCGGGGACAGCGAAGCCCGACCGGGTGATAGGCTAGGCCGCTTGCCGAGCGAGACGGGCCATCGGGGACAGCTATGCAGGAAGCGCTGACGCTGGAACAGAAACGCACCCTGTACCGAGATGGCTACGTGATCGTCCGCAATGCCGTGCCGGAGCATCTGGTGGCGGCGGCCAAGCGACGCATCGACGGCGGCGAGGGATTGCTCTCCAAAGCCCCGGCAATGACCGACCTCGTCAACAGATCGAGCGTGACGCCGATCCTGCACGAGGCCATGGGGCAGTTCGATGCGCCCATCGCCTGCCAAGTAGGCGTCCGCCCCGTGAGCGAGCCCGGGGGTCATTTCAACAACCTCGGCTACCGCGAACGCGACATGCCCTACTACGCTGCGGAGCCGCACGTCGATGGCAGCATGACCATCCGAATCCCGCAGCAAGTGCAGGAGGGCACGCCGGACGAGATCTATCGCCGCTACATTGGTTCGGGTCCCAAGGGCAACTTGGGGCGTAGCCCCGACGTCATCGGCCACAACATGGTGCCGATGTTCGAGGATCCGGACATGACCCTCGGCCTCGGCAGCTTCACGGCCTTCGTGTTCGTGTGCCTGAACGACCAGACGGTTCCGGGGCGCGGCCAGACGGCTCTCCTAAGGGGCGCGCACCATGCAGTGGAGGGGTTCTTCCGCTGGCAGCGCGACGTGAACAACCATCTTGGCGTCGAAGGCCCAGGCTGGCCGCGCCTCGACCACACGGTGCCGAACCGCTGCGGCTTGATCTATTTGCCCGAGGCCGTGCGCGAGCAGTTCCTCGACGAGGACTCCGAATCGACCCCAGACGGCCGCCGCTGGCCACGACCGACCCAGATCCTGATGGAACCCGGCGATGCCTGCATCACGATCTACCAGATTCCCCACTCGGGCACGCGCAACGAAGGCACCGAACCTCGCCAGAGCATCATCTTCCGCCTGCGCAACAAGAAGCGCCAGCCCAATGTGCTGGTCAACGGCATCACCGACCACCCCGACCGCGGCCAGCGCGGCGAGTGGCTGACCTTCGAGAGAGGCAACGACCCCTGGCAGCGGTCGAAATACGCCATGTGCAACATGTGGCACGAATGGGACGGCATGCGCGAGGTCGTCGCCGAAGCGGAACGCAAGCACACGCGCGTGAACCAGTAGCTCGCGCCGTAGAACCGCCGCAATGGCATCAGGCCTGCTCGGGGAGGACCGCCCATTACCTGACGCTAGCGACCTCTCGGACTTGGCAATGGGCGGCTCCTCGGAGGGAAGGCATCCTGCCTTCCCTGCGCCGTGAGGCGCGCTGTCTGCGTCTGCCGAAAACGCCTATCGGCGTTAGGGAAGGCAGGATGTCTTCCATCGTATGGAACAAACCGCGTAACCCATGGATATATGCCGAGTTCGACTCGAAGCGAGGGCCCTGGGGGCGAGGGCGTCCCGCTCTCGCACGCGCCGACAGGCGCGCGGCTCAAGGTGGACGCAACAGGCACCCACGGA
>VXSY01000296.1 GCA_009837725.1 Gammaproteobacteria bacterium
GGCCCAGTTCGCGGATGGCGTCCGTGACCCGCTCGGCAAACGGCGCCGCAGCTTGGCGCCGCTGGGCGGACAGCCGCTCGGCCCGTTCGCCGAACTCCGTCGCCGCGCGCTTGGCCGCAGCCTCCAACGCTTCCACCCGGGTGTCCTCGTCGGCAAGTTCGGCAAGCTCCGCATTGAGTGTGGCCAGATGCTCGGCCAAGGACGCCGGTGGCACCCGATGGCGTCTCGCCACTTCGTGCAGCGCGGACAGCCGCGCATCGACCTCCGAGAGCGTTTCGTCGGCGGCGTCGAAGCTGTCGAGATAGCGACGCAACTCGTCGCCTGCCTCCTCCAGGTACACCTGCACGGACGCCATGAGTTCGCCGGCGCGGGCGAGGTTCTCGTGCGGGTCCTGCGCCTCCTCGATGGCGCGCAGGATGTGGGTGGCGCGACTGCCGAGGTCGTCCCGGATCTCCGTGGTCGCCGCACCGATCGCGGCGACGATCTCGCGGGCGCGGGACAGGCGCCGATGCGTTGCCGCGATCTCGTCGAAGCGGGCGATGTCGTCCCCCAGGGCTCCGAGTTCCTCGGTTTGGTAGGCGAGCAGAGCACGCCGTTCCTGCCGCCTTTGGGCATCGGCACGAGCCGCCTCGAGTGCCGCCGAGGCGTCGCTTCGACGTCGATGGGCGTCGGCCACGGCGGCAACGAGGGTCGCGTCCGCTCCGAAGTCGTCGAGCAGGCGGCGCTGCTGGTCCGGTCGCATGATGAGACGGTGCTGGTCCTGGCCGTGAATGTCGATCAGTGGCTCCGCCAGGCGCGCAAGCACCGCGGCAGTCACCGCGGCACCGTTGACGAAGGCTCGTGATCGCCCCTCGGCGCTTGCGGCCCGGCGCACGAGGCAGTGGCCTTCGGTTTCCTCACCAAACGCTTCCTGTTCCGCCAGCACCGCCAGCGCCTGCGGCTGGCCGGAAACGTCGAACTCCGCGCTCACGTCGCAGCCTGCGGTTCCGGGACGAATCTGCGCCCTGCGCGCCCGTGCCCCGAGCACCAAGGACAGGGCATCGAGCAGGATGGACTTGCCAGCTCCGGATTCGCCGGTGATCACCGTGAGGCCAGCGCCGAACTCGATGTCGAGCCGATCCACCAGCACGAAGTTGCGAACAGTCAGGGCCTTGAGCACGAAAAAGCCGGCGTAATGCAAGGTTGCGCGATGCGGAAGCGGCAGACTACGGCAAAGGCGCTGGTGGTGCATATCCACCCAAGGAGCGAAGGTCAGCAGTTCGTGCAAACCATCCCTTGCGGGCCTGCGACAATTGGCAAGTTGCACGAATGTGCCGGGAGGGGCGCATGGACATGACCAGGGCCTTGCCGCCTTGCTGCGTTGGATTGCTCGTTGCGGCGTCCGCGACGGCGCAGACGGTGGCGTTCGACGAACATGCCATCGCAGCGCCGTTCCAGGTGCAGCAAGCGCTGACCGGCAACTTTGCCGACGTTCCGAGCATTCTGTTCGTCGGCGGCGAAGACGATGCGACGGAATGCGCCGTCCATGCCTTGGGCGACGAGGGCTGGAGCGAAGTGCATCGCAGCGTGCTTCCGGACGGCACGGTGCTCGCCGACAGCATGTCGATCGCGGGCGGCGACCGCTTCGTCATCTTCGACGGCACGCACTTCTCCTGGCTAGACCCCGCGGACTGGCGGTTCAAGCGACTCGACATTCGGCCCGAGTCCTCCCTTTACCGGGGCAAGCCGAGCACCGTTGTCGTGTCGGATGTGGGCCGCGACGTCAACGGCGATGATGCCGACGATCTCGTGCTGCTCGACTTCGACGGCATCTGGATCGCGCTCCAAGACGCCAGCGGCGGGTTCCACCCATCGAACAAACTCCCCATCCCGCCACTGCTTCGGGCGACGGACAACAGCGTCTCCTTTACCGTACCGCCGATGCATGCCTTCGACTACGACGGAGATGGTCGCGGTGACTTGGCCGTTCAACAGGACGACCAACTCATCATCTTCAAGGACGCAATCCCCGGAGCGGAGCCGAAATCGATCGCCATCCCGGGCGGCCTGACGGACCCCAGCGCCGATCGACCCCTGAACGACGACGCTCCCACGCGCACGCTGCGCGACGTCGCCGACCACAACGGCGACGGCATTGCGGACATCACCATCTCCACCGCCATGGGCCAAGGCCCGATGGAGGCCGAAACCGCCACGCTGTTTCACTTCGGCCGCCGCCAGGACGGCGCCACGGTGTTCGATGAAGAACCAACCTCCGCCGTCGCCACCGGCTCCTTCGGCGACATCCAAATGGTGGACATCGACGGCGACGGTCGTGAGGACGTGGTGGCCCTCGCCGGCGAATTCAGCGTCGGCAAGATCGCAATGGCGATAATGACCGGCTCCATCTCCCTCGATGCCGCGATTTACCTCTTGGGCGAAGAGGGCTTCGACGACGAAGCCGCCGCAACCCGGAAGATGAAGGTGGGGGAAAACAGTCCCGGCCCGACCTTCGCAGACGTTAATGGCGACGGTCGCCAAGACATGGTGCAGGTTGTGGAAGACGGCTTGGAAGTCGCGCTCGGGGAGCCAAGCAAACGCCTGTTCCCGAGGCGTCCGCAAGAGGTGGAGTTGGACCGACCCTTCGGCGACGCCACGCCCATCCGCACGGACGCGAAGGACCTCAACGAAGACGGCAAGGACGACCTCCTGCTCCACTACGGCCCAACCACCGGCATATTGGTGTTGCTGAGCCGCTAGCGCGCTCGACGAGCGCGTCGGCAGTTGCTTCGCAACTGCTGGTCTACGGGCTGTCGGACTTTGCCGCGTAGCGGCGAAGTGCGAATGCTGCTGACCGCAGTTGCGAGCGAACGCGAGCGCGCGCCGAGAGTGCGTTAGCGAAGCCCCAACGGGCGATGCAGGCAGTCGCCCGAACCTGCGTAGAACCTGCGCTGCTGCAATACAATCCCCCCATCGGGAATAGGTTGACCGCGGCCGTGAAGCAGCGTCGCCTTGAGGAGCCAAGCAATGCGCCAGGTGAGGCAGTTGCCGGAGAACGTCGATGAGCGGGCACAGCATCTTTTCAAGATGCTGGTGGAGCACTACCTGAAGGACGGCAATCCCGTCGGTTCGAAGACCCTCGCGGCCTCGCGGGATATCACCGTCAGTTCCGCCACCATCCGCAACATCATGGTGGACTTGGAGACCCGCGGCCTCGTCACCTCTCCGCACACCTCCGCCGGGCGCGTGCCGACGCATCAGGGCTTGCGTTTCTTCGTCGAGAGCCTGATCTCGGTGAGCCCCATGGAAGCCGATGCGGTTCGGCACCTGCACCGCGAACTGAGCCCCGACCTCGGTCCCACCGAACTCGTCGAATCCGCCTCGCAACTGCTCTCGCACCTCACCCACATGGCCGGCGTCGTTACCGTGCGCAGGCCCGAACAGGTGTCGTTGCGACAGGTGGAGTTCCTGCACCTGTCGGGCGGACGGGTGCTGGTGATCCTCGTCGTCAACGACCACGAAGTACAAAACCGCGTCATCCATCCGGACCGCGACTACACCGAAGCCGAGCTCACGCGCGCCGCCAACTACATCAATGCCGAGTTCTTCGGCCAGTCCCTAAGCGGCATCCGGGCCGGCATCCTGGACAGCATGCGCGGCGACAAGGATCGCCTCAACGCCCTGATGGAAACGGCGCTCGATGTCGCGAGCAAAGCATTCCCGAGCGAAGGCGAGGAAGATGAGGACGGCTGCGTCGTCAGCGGCGAGACGAACCTGCTCGATTCGCTGCCGAGCATCGAGGCAGTGCGCGAGCTGTACGACGCCTTCGCCCACAAGAGCGCCATCGTCCACCTGCTCGACCGCTGCCTCGACAGCGACGGCATCCAGCTATTCATCGGCGAAGAGTCGGGCTACCGCGCCCTTGACGACTACAGCTTGGTTACCGCGCGCTATCAGGCCAACGGCCAGGTGGCCGGCGTGCTCGGTGTCGTCGGCCCCACCCGAATGGCCTACGAAAAGGTCATCCCCGTCGTGGACGTGACCGCCCGCCTGCTCGGCGCCGCGATGGATCACCGATCCCCAGAGGGTTGAATTCCGGCGCCATCGTCGCCATCTACCCCCCTTCCACCACCGCACGAATCCATCGCTTCCCATGCAAACCGACAAGACCTGCCCGGATGACGCGCCGGCACAAGGCGCTGATGCGACGAATCGTGTCGCGGAAGACCGCGAAGGTGCTGGCGACGAGGCCGCCACGACGCCGCCCGATCCGGAGCAGGGCACCGAGACGGATGCGTCCGATGCCGATGCCACCGCGCCGGCGGAAGAACAGCCTGAAGATCCGGCAACCACCATCGTCGCGCTGAACGTCGCCCTCGAGGCTGCCCAGGAAGAGATCGAGAGCCTGAACGACCGCGCCCTGCGCGCCACCGCCGAGGTGGAGAACGTGCGCAAGCGCGCCGACCGCAGCGTCGCCAACGCCCACAAGTTCGCCCTCGAGAAGTTCACCGGCGATCTTTTGCCGGTCATCGACAGCTTCGAGCGAGCACTCGAAGCCGCCTTGGCCCTCGCGAGCGAGAACGACGCCGCCGGCAGCACCGTGGAGGGCATCGAACTGTCGCTGCGCCTGATGAACGAAACCCTCGGTCGCCACGGCGTCGAGGCCATCGACCCCGTCGGCGAACCCTTCAACCCCTCCTATCACGAGGCCATGAGCATGGTGCCGAACCCCGATGCGGAACCCGGCTCGGTGCTGCAAGTGGTGCAAAAGGGATACACCTTGAACGAGCGGCTCGTGCGTCCAGCCCGCGTGCTGGTGGCCAAGGCACCCGAATAGCACCGCAACTGCTTGATTAATCGCCCGCTCGACCCAATTTCCTAACGTAACCACCGAAAGAACTGCACGCAGGACAACGGAGACCATCATGGGCAAGATCATCGGCATCGACCTCGGCACCACCAACTCGTGCGTTGCCGTGCTCGACGGCCGCGAGGCGCGGGTCATCGAGAACTCCGAGGGCGACCGCACCACGCCCTCCATCATCGCCTACACCGATGACGAAATTCTCGTCGGCCAGAGCGCCAAGCGGCAGGCGGTGACCAATCCGGCCAACACCTTGTTCGCCGTCAAGCGGCTCATCGGCCGTCGCTACAAGGATCAGGTGGTACAGCGCGACATCGACATGGTGCCCTACGAAATCGTCGAGGCTGCCAACGGCGACGCCTGGGTCGAGGGCGCCGGCGAGCAGCTCGCGCCGCCGCAGGTTTCGGCGGAAGTGCTGAAGAAGATGAAGAAGACCGCCGAGGAGTTCTTGGGCGAGGACGTGAGCGAAGCGGTCATCACCGTGCCGGCCTACTTCGACGACTCCCAGCGCCAAGCCACCAAGGACGCCGGCCGCATCGCCGGCCTCGACGTCAAGCGCATCATCAACGAACCCACGGCTGCCTCCCTCGCCTACGGCATGGACAAGCAGCGCGGCGATTCCAAGATCGCCGTGTTCGACTTGGGCGGCGGCACCTTCGACATCTCGATCATCGAGATCGCCGAGATCGATGGCGAGCACCAGTTCGAGGTGCTCTCCACCAACGGCGACACCTTCCTCGGCGGCGAAGACTTCGACCTCGCCATCATCGACTACCTGGCCCAGGAGTTCATGGCCGAGAACAAGGTCGACCTGACCGGCGATCCGATCGCCAAGCAGCGCCTCAAGGAGGCGGCGGAGAAGGCCAAGATCGAGCTTTCCTCCAGCCAGCAGACGGAGGTGAACCTGCCCTACATCACCGCCGACCAGACCGGGCCCAAGCACCTCGTCATCAAGCTCACCCGCGCCAAGCTCGAATCCCTGGTCGAGGGCTTTGTGGAGCGCACCATGGCCCCCTGCCGCACGGCGCTCGACGACGCCGGCCTCAAGGTAGGCGACATCGACGAGGTGATCCTCGTCGGCGGTCAGACGCGGATGCCGCTGGTGCAGGAGAAGGTGCGCGAGTTCTTCGGCCGCGAGCCACGGCGCGACGTGAACCCGGACGAAGCCGTGGCCATGGGCGCAGCCATCCAGGCCGCGGTGCTGTCGGGCGACGTCAAGGACGTGCTGCTGCTCGACGTGACGCCCCTTTCCCTCGGCATCGAGACGCTCGGCGGCGTCATGAACACGCTGATCGAGAAGAACACCACCATCCCGGCGCAAAAGCAGCAGGTCTATTCCACCGCCGACGACAACCAGACCGCGGTGACCATCCACGTGCTGCAAGGCGAGCGCAAGCAGGCGGCGCAAAACAAGTCGCTCGGCCGCTTCGACCTCTCCGACATTCCACCGGCGCCGCGCGGCATGCCGCAGATCGAGGTGAGCTTCGACATCGACGCCAACGGCATTCTCAATGTCTCCGCCAAGGACAAGGCGACCGCCAAGGAGCAGTCCATCGTCATCAAGGCGTCGAGCGGACTCGCCGACGACGAGATCGAGAAGATGGTGCGCGACGCCGAGGCGCATGCCGAGGACGACGCCAAGTTCGAGGAAATGGTGACCTTGCGCAACCAAGCCGACAGCGTCGTTCATTCCGCCCGCAAGATGGTGAGCGAGGCTGGCGACAAGATCACCGACGAAGAGAAGCAGAAGGTGGAAGCGGCGGCCGCCGACCTCGAAGCTGCGATTCAGGGTGAGGACCAGGAGGACATCTCGGCCAAGCTCAATGTCCTCACCGAAGCGACCGGTGCGGTGGCACAGAAGATGTATGCTGACGAGGCGCAGGCCGCTGGCCCAGACGCGGGCGCCGACCCCAACGCGGGTGCGGCGCCGAACGCGAATGCCGGCGGCCAAGAGGATGTCGTGGACGCCGACTTCGAGGAAGTACACGCCGACAGGAAATCGGAAGCCGACAGGAAATCGGAAGCCGACAGGAAATCGGACGACAAGTCCGGCAAGGACAAGTAGCACGGAGTCTGGCGGCAGGCAGCCATGGCGGCAAAGCGCGATTACTACGACGTTCTAGGCGTCGAACGGGGCGCGTCCGAAGGCGACGTGAAGAAGGCCTATCGCCGTCTCGCCATGAAGTACCACCCGGACCGCAACCCCGACGACGAGGACGCCGAGGAGCGCTTCAAGGAGGCGAGCGAAGCCTACGAAGTGCTCTCAGACGAGGAGAAGCGCGAGGCCTACGACCGCTTCGGCCACGCCGGGGTGGACGGCCGAGGCTTCGAAACCGGCGGCTTCAGCACCGGCAACTTCGCCGACATCTTCAGCGACGTCTTCGGCGACATCGGCGACATCTTCGGTGGCGGTGGCGGCCGCAGCCGCAGTTCCGTACGCCGCGGCTCCGACCTGCGCTATCCGCTGAACCTCACCCTCGAGCAGGCCGTCGGCGGCGACAGCGTCGAAATCCGCGTGCCGAAGCTCGACACCTGCCCCGATTGCGACGGCAGCGGCGCCGCCCCGGGAACCTCGCCGACCACCTGCCCCGACTGCAACGGCGCCGGCCAGATTCGCGTCGCCCAAGGGTTCTTCTCCCTGCAGCAAACCTGTCCGCGCTGTCGCGGCACCGGCAAGGTCATCCTCAATCCCTGCCGAACCTGCGGTGGCGGCGGCCGTGTCGAACGACGCAAGACGCTGTCGGTGGACATCCCCGCTGGGGTGGACGAGGGCAATCGCATCCGCCTGACCGGAGAGGGCGAGGCCGGCATCAATGGCGGTCCGCCGGGCGACCTCTACGTGCAGATCAGCATCGCCGAACACGACATCTTCAAGCGCGAAGGCCGCCACCTTTTCTGCGACGTGCCCATCTCCTTCGTGGACGCGGCCTTAGGCGCCGAGATCGAAGTGCCCACCCTGAACGGCCGCGTCAACGTGCGCGTCCCCGCCGAAACCCAAACCGGCAAGCTCTTCCGCCTGCGCGGCCGTGGCGTGCCAGCCCTGCGCGGCGGTGCCAGCGGCGACCTGTTGTGCCGCATGGTGGTGGAAACGCCTGTGCGCCTTTCCGAACAGCAAAAGGACCTCTTGCGCGAGTTCAAGGAAAGCCTCGACAACGGCGGCGGCAAACACGCCCCCCGCGAGAGCTCCTGGTTCGATTCGGTGCGCAAGTTCGTCGGTGGACTCGGCAGTTGAGCCTCCGAGCATGGATGCTCTGATGGATGACGCAATCAGCGTCGCGGTCGCCGGTGCCGCCGGGCGCATGGGTCGCACGCTTGTAACCGGCATTGCCGCCCACGAACGGCTGCACCTCGCCGCCGCCGCCGACCGCCCCGGCGCTCCGGAGGCGGGTGAAGACGCCGGTCGCCTCGCCGGCGTCGGCGACCTAGGCGTGACCATCAGCGAGGACATTGGCCCCGCCCTCGACGCCTTCGACGTGCTGATCGACTTCACCATCCCTTCCGCCGCCCTACGGCACGTTGGCCTCTGCGCGCAAGCCAGCAAGGCGATGGTCATCGGCACGACCGGCTTCGACGCCGAAGGCCTTGCCACGATCCGCAAGGCGGCCGAACGCATCCCCATCCTGCTCTCCCCCAACATGAGCGTCGGCGTCAACGTCACCTTCATGCTGGTCGAGCAAGCAGCGCGCATCTTGGGCGACGATGTGGACGTGGAAGTCTTCGAAGCCCACCACCGCCACAAGATCGACGCACCTTCCGGAACCGCCGTGCGCATGGGCGAGATCCTCGCCAAGGCGCTGTGCCGGGACCTCACCACCGACGCCGTGTACGGCCGCGAGGGCGAAACCGGCGAGCGCGAGCGCCGCACGATCGGCTTTCACAGCCTGCGGGGTGGCGACATCGTCGGCGACCACACCGTCACCTTCGCCGGCACCGGCGAACGGCTCGAAATCACCCACCGCGCCGGCAGCCGCGAGAACTTTGCCGCTGGGGCCCTGCGCGCCGTACAGTTCGTGCATGGCCGGGAACCGGGCTTCTACGGCATGGAAGACGTGCTGGGACTTGCCTAGTATCCTCTCTGGAGGGAGGGCGTCTCGCCCTCCATCGCGCCGAACGCACACGTCCTGACAGGCTTAACCGATGGAACGACTGCTCGAATTCATCATGAACCACCCGTTCCTGGTGAGCGCATTCCTGATTGTCCTGGGCCTGTTCGTACGCAACGAAGTCTCCCGTGGCGGCCGCGGCGTGACGGCGCAGGAACTCGTCAACCTCGTCAACCGCGACGGCGCACTCATCGTCGATGTGCGCGACCAGAAGGAGTTCTCCGAGGGGCACATCGTCGATGCGGTGAACATCCCCCACGCCGCACTCCCGGCCCGCCTCGCGGAGATCGAACGGCACAAGGCCAAGCCCGTCGTCGTGACGTGCAAGATGGGGCAACATGCCGGCACCGCGGGCACCGTGCTGCGCAAGGCCGGCTTCGAGAACGTCTCCCGACTCAAGGGCGGCATCATGGAATGGCGCAACCAGAACCTGCCGGTGGTCAAGGGCGCCGGCAGCAAGGGCGGCAGGAAGAGGGCACGCTGATGGCCGAAGACGCACCAGGACCTGGCCTTGCCATCGAGCGCATCTACCTCAAGGATGCGTCGTTCGAGTCGCCCCGCGCGCCGGCGGTGTTCCGCTCCGAATGGCAGCCGCAAATCCACATCGACATCAACACCAAGAACAACGGTTTGGGCGAAGACCGCCACGAGGTAGTCCTGGCCCTCACCCTCACCGCCAAGGTGGACGGCGAGTCGCTCCTCATCATCGAACTCCAGCAAGCCGGCATCTTCCGCATCACGGGCCTCACCGACGACCCCCTGCGCCAGGCCCTCGCCGTCGCCTGCCCCAACATCCTCTTCCCCTACGCCCGCGAAGCCATCGACTCCCTCGCCTCCCGCGGCACCTTCCCCGCCTTCAACCTGGCTCCCATCAACTTCGACGCCCTGTACGCCGAAGCCAAGCGCCGCCACGAAGCCGAGATCAGTGGCGGCACCGACCCCTCGGATGCGGGCGAACGCTTCGTGAACTGACCCCCTCGTGGAGCATACAGATCAGGTCGTTGTGACGACTCTGTAGGGGACGGGCTTGTCCGAGGCAGACCGAATCCAACAATTTGATTTACTGGCCGTTTTCCAGTTCGGATTACTACCTGTGTTAGTGGTATTTTGGGGCGACAAAGGAGCGCCTCGGTGGTACGTTCTGCGCGCGCCACGAGGCGCAAGGTACGTGCCGGGCGGCCGCTGCAAGCCTCTGGCGCCGCCGACGCCCTGAGAAGTTGAGCGGCCTGCGGTTGTTCGATCCGGCCTGCGGCTGCGGCAACTTCCTCATCATCGCCTACAGGGAGCTGCGGGAACTCGAGTGCGGGAGCGGATTGCCGCCGTCCGCGCCTTCCGGGAGAAAGCAAGAGTCCTCGAACGCAGCAGCTCTCGACGACACCGGCCCTCTATCGCGTGAACTTGCTGCCTACGTCGCCGTTTCTCGTAGTATCGGAGTCGAGCCCCTTGCCTCCGAGGAAGTCCACATCGTCGGCAAGATGCTGTAGGCGGTCAGGCGAGCGTGGGCGGCGTCGGACGCGCTATCGGTGATTTGACGTCTTCGACCATGCGGAGCAATTCCACGTTCACGCCTTCCTGAGGCGCCAGCCGTACATCATGCGGCCGTAGAAGTTGAACCACTTGCGCGCTTCGGAGTCCTCGAACGGATAGTCCGCCCCCAACTGCCGCGCGGTGACCAGGCCGGTGACGAAACAGGTCTCCTGGGCGTTGATCAGGGTGTGGGCGCCGCAATGCCAGCTCCGCCGCCTGCCCTGGACGAAGCGGAACAGGTGGACCACCAGGGCCACATGGCGCACGTCGTGGACGACGTGCTGGAACCAGTGCCTCAGGACGATCTTCGCCTCGTCGATCGGGGTCGCCGGGTTGTAGGTCACGAGACACGGCCTGTCCGAGCCCTTCGCCCAGGGCTGCTGGTTGTGCATGATGTAGGTGATCTCGTAGTTGTCGGGCCGGGCGCCGTACTGCTCGATGTGGTTGCTCCGCGTCTCCAGCGGCCGGGCTTTGTTCTTCGGCAGCACCGAGTCGTCCGAGTGGACGATCGTGTGGTTGTGGAGCTCGCTTTCGTAGCGGATCGACGACAGCAGCCAGCCCTCCAGCAGGGTCGGCCTGTCCAGCATCATCAGCGTCTGGTTCGCGTTGCAGGCGAAGACGACATCGTCGAAGGTCTCGGTGTTGCCGTCCTCGTCCTCGACGACGACCTCCGATGGGCGCCGGTACACCTTCCGCACCCGTTGGCCGAGGTGGACTTTGTCCCGGAAGTCCGCCGACATTTCCTCGTAGATGCGCCGGCTCCCGCCGTCCCAGGTCCGCATCGGCGTCGCCCTCTCGATGTCGAAGAACTCCAGGTAGCGCGCGAACAGCGACGCCGGCATGTCGAACACGTTCGTCGCCATCAGGAAGTTGACGAACATCGGCTTCAGAACCTTGTAGCGGAAGTCGCCCGAGTACCGGCCGAAGTTGAGCACCGTGCCCATGCTGACGTAGTTGAACGGGTTGAGCGCATGCAACAGCCTCGATCGCGTGCGGTTGAGCCGGCCGAACCACTTCAGGCGCCGCACGAGCTTCTGGAACTTCACGATTTCTGGCCGCAGTGCACGCCCGATGTCGGAATCGAAATCGTGCGCGTAGATGCCGCCGCGATACCGCACGCTGTAGCTGAACCGGGTATCGACCAGGTCGATGCCGTGCTGCTCCATGAACAGGAGGATGTGGTGGTAGGCCGAGGGAATGCAGGCCGTGACGGAAATGTCGAACGGAATCGACGTGCCGTCGTCCTGGGGCATGTCGGCGGTGATGGCGTTGCCGCCGAGCCGGTCCTGTGCCTCGAACAGCCGGAAATCGAACCGGTCGGGGTGACGGTCGAGCGCCCAGGCCACCCCCAGGCCCGAAACCCCTCCGCCGATGATGGCGACCCTTCTCGGCGCAGCCACCCGCTTCGCCTTGCTCATCGCCGCTACCCTACCATCGCCGGCCAGCGGCTTCATTTCAGGACCCCCGAGATTCGTCGGAACGCCCTCGGCCAAACTGGAGAAGCCGTCGAGTCGTCAGTTGCCTCTTCCTGATTGCGTACCACGCTCATCCTGCTAAGGGAAACTTCCCAGTCAGGATGAGCTTGGTACGTTGTCAGGCTCCGGTACGGGAAGGCCCACGAACCGCCGCAGGCCGGCGTGCCGGTCGGCGCATCGGTCGCTCCCGACACACAAACATTTCGTCCTACACAGCGTAGGCCGCCTCCCACAACCGATCTCCCCATCTGCGGGTTCCAAGCCAGACGTGCTGTCCGAACGGCAGACGTGCAGACCACGAATCGCCTGCGCGGCGGTGGTCCATGCAAGGTGGCGTGCCGTAGGAAACAGCGTACGTTGTGTAGGACGAGATGTTTATGTGTCGAGACGCAGCGCGTAACTAGGCAGAGCGGCGGGCAGTGGCTGGGTTCCTGGCGGAGGTTGGCATCGACTGAGCTAACAGCAGGCACGGTCTGCCCTTCCCCAACACATACGCGGGACCTTGCAAGCCGAAAATGCCGGTTTCACAATTCAGCAAACCACGCAACGGAGGGGGCGACATGCGGAAGTTCGTCGGCATGCTGGCGGTCGTGGTCCCCGCCACACAATTTGTGCTGGCCGCAGACGAGCCACCGATCGCGGTGGCAGACCCGGATGATGTCGAGGAGGTAGTAGTCAGCGCCGAGCGGCTTCCCGTTCCCTCGCTCATCGAGATGCGCGACACCTACGAGGCACAGGGCCAAGGCGTGAAGCACTTTCGCCGCCGCGACTATGCTCGCGCCTATCCCCACTTGCTCGCCGCCGCCAAGCGTGGGTTCAAGACCGCCCAGGCCCGGCTCGGCTACATCTATCTGCACGGTCTTGGCGGCATCCCCTACGACCCGGTGCGCGGCATCGGCTGGCTGTCGGTGGCCGCGGCGCCCGAGACGCTGCCGTGGATCCGGCGCTACTCGAAGAAGATCTGGAAGATTGTTCCGGAGCGCTACGTTGCTGAACTAGAGGTCGTGGCCGGCAGGTATCGCTCGAAGTACGGCCGAGGGGCCACCGGCGTGAGCTGCAACCGGAACAAGGCGGCCGGGACACACCTGACCTCGCTCACATGCCTGTTTGACGAGGAAGGGGTGCACGAAACCTCCATGGATCGCGATGCACAAATCCGTGTTTGGTGCGGCGACGAAACAGCCAGGGGCTGTGGGGGCACCGGCATCATGACCGACGGAATCGAGCCACCACGCTACTAGCCCTTGTCCGAGCGCACCGCGCGCTGCGGGAGCGCTGGCAGGATGCCTCGTCCCGGAAGCAACCTCGTATTCGCGACACACAGACATTTCGTCCTACACAGCGTAGGAAATCACCTGCCACCTTACGCGGGGCATGCCGCCGTCAATCCGGTGAGCCAGCGAAATATCGTGTAAATCCCAAAGATAGATTGGGATTTACATGATATTCTGGCGCTATGTTTGCACGATCCTTGGCGCTGCCGGCGGCCGGCACCGACACGTTCTTTCTTTGGGGGCCGCGCCAGACCGGCAAGAGCACGCTGCTTCGGCAGCGTTTTGGCGATGCGTTTTGGGTTGATCTCCTGAAGGCGGATGAACTGCGGCGCTACGCGGTGCGGCCTGAGTCGCTGCGTCAGGAGCTTGACGCATCGGACATTCCGCCACTTCAGGTGGTGATCGACGAAGTTCAGAAGGTGCCGGCGTTGCTCGACGAGGTGCACTGGCTTATGGAGAACCGGGGGCAGGCGTTTTGCCTTTGTGGTTCGAGTGCCCGGAAGGTGCGGCGGGGTGCGGCAAACCTACTGGGCGGACGCGCGCTGCGGTTCGAACTGTTCGGCTTGACGGCACGGGAACTGGGCGAGGAACTCGATCTGGATCGGCTCTTGAACGTTGGTTATCTGCCTCGCATCTACACCTCCCGCCATCCAGAGCGCCTGCTCGACTCCTATGTGGCGGACTATCTTCGGGAAGAGATTGCCGCCGAGGGGTTGACACGGAACCTGCCGGCGTTTGCGAACTTCCTCGAGGCTGCGGCGCTCACCGATGGGGAGATCGTCAACTACACCAATCTGGCGTCCGACTGCGGGATTTCGGCAACGACGATCAAGGGATACTTCGAGATTCTCGAAGACACGCTCATCGGGCATTGGTTGCCGGCGTGGCGATCACGAACGAAGCGTCGCTTGGTCGTCGCACCCAAGTTCTACCTCGCGGACGTTGGCGTGGTAAATCGGTTGGCTCGTCGGAGCACGATATCGCGCGGCTCGGAACTGTACGGAAAGGCGTTCGAGAATTGGGTGTTTCACGAGCTCCGGGCGTTCGTTCAATACGCGGGCTTCGATGGCTCTCTCGCGTATTGGCGTCTATCTGGCGGGCTGGAGGTGGATTTCATCCTCGGCAACATGGCGCTGGCGGTCGAGGCGAAAGCTAGTGCTAACTTGTCGAACCGACATCTGAAAGGTCTGCGCAAGCTTGCCGAAGATCACCCTGAAGCGCGCCGCGTGGCGGTTTGCTTGGAAGAGCGGCGCCGCCGAACTTCGGATGGCATCGACATACTGCCAGCGGAGGAGTTCGTCCGACGGCTTTGGGATGGTGCGTTGATCGACTGACGCCTTCCCCAACGGCCTTTGGCGCAGCAGCGGCCGGAAATGACCGCTGCCCCGTTGACCGTTCGGACGAGCCGCACGTCGGCGGTGACGGGAGTTTCACGACACCCCAACGCTGGATGACCTTTGAAGGGATCGTCCACAGTAGGGCATTCATGGACATCACGGCTAGCATTTCTCACCAGACCTCGTTTGCGGACGACGATGCATTGGCTGCGGCTGCGCAAGTGCTCGCCTGGTACGAGGGCACGCTCTACGACGGTGAACACGACGCCATCGTCGACGCCGAGGTGTGGCAGCAGGTACAGGAGACGCTCCGCCGGAACGGTCTCGCCGGCGGACGCGGGGGTACGCAACAAGTACGGGGCGCTGCTCACGGGCCTGCTATGCTGCACACCCTGCGCGTCTGGCACGGCGCACTTGTTTGACCTCTCATATTACAGGCGCGTATATTGGTCTCGATGACACGCAACCGGGCTCCTCCCCGGTCGACGATGCAGCGTTATCCGGACCTCCCTTGAAGCGAGGCTCTGCCATGAGCAGCCAGGCGAGAGGAAGACGACCCATCGGGGAAATCGCCGCTCCGCAGCGGCGCACGCTTAGCGAGCTACGCCGCTTCATCAACCGGCGGGGGTTTCACCAACGCTCAAGGAACTCGCGGACATCCTCGGGCTATCGGGCCCGAGCGTCCGTGACCAGGTCCAACCAGCTCGTGCGCAAGGGCTACCTGAACCGGGAGTCGAGGAAAGCACGCGGGCTTACCGTTCTTCGGGAGCCGCTGGACGAAGTGCTCGCGCTGTTGGCGGTTCCCGTCGTCGGCAGCGTCCCCCCCGTAGAGCCCGGTCCGCTCCTTGAAGTTCTTCGTCTCGACGACCAGCGTGTCGTTGTAACCGCCGACGCCGCCCACGGCGGCCCGGTTCAGCGTATAGAACGAGATGCCGCCGCCGATAGTCGATCGGCGGGGCCAACCGGACCCGAGGAGAGACTCATGAAGGGCAGAAGTATGCCCCGCTTGGTTTCAATTGGGGAGAGCGCCGCAACATCCGGCGTACTCGCTTGTCTTTAGTTCAGGAATGGAGAGGAAGAAATGGCAAGAAGCATCATTGGGTTTTGCTTGATCGCCAGCATGTCACTTCTGTTTCCCGAGACCGCTTTCGCGGAAGAAAGCGAAATCGAGGAAGTCATAGTGACCGGCAGCCACATCAAGCGGACAAACCAGGCCGACGTGCCATCGCCAATCGACGTGGTTGGCATGGAGGACATCGCCGCCAACGGCTGGTCCAGCATCGAAGACATCGCCGAAACCCTTACGTTCAATACCAGCTCTAGCGGCGCACCGGACTGCTGTCCACTTGCTGCGGCGCGGAGCGAGGTATTGAGCTCAGAGGGCTTGGCTCGGGATCGACGTTAGTCCTGCAGAACGGCAAACGTGTCGCATCAAACGGCCAGGGTTCGATCAACGACGATATGACCAATATCAAGGCGCTAATGCCGGTAATCGCGATCGATCGTATGGAAACGCTGCTCGACGGCGCCGCGGCGATATACGGATCCGATGCCGTTGCGGGGGTTGTGAATATCATACCGCGCAAAAACTTCGAAGGGTTCGAAATGCGCGCCGGCAGCAAGAATATCGAAGGTTCCGGCCAGGTCGAGTTCCAGATGATCGCGGGGGTCGGAGGCGACCGGGTGCGCGGGATGGCCGCGATCGGTTTCACCCATCAGGATCCGCTAAGAAACCACGAGCGACCGTTTCGGCTAATCAACAATACCTCCGGCAACGGCAGTCCCGGCACGTATACGCTGCACGAGCGACCGCTCGCCGACGACGGCGTTAGCGATCTCGTGGTCAACAATAGCGAGCGCGTCATTAACTACACCCAGTTGTGGGATCAAGCCACCGACACGTCGAACCTCGACGCAGACGGGCGCATCGCGTCCGGGCCGTTTGCGGGGCAGGCGCCGGTCACCAGCCTTCGGGTCGCCGATCCGCACTGTATTCCCGGTATCGTGGAGGACTTTCCAGGCGGACGTGTTATGGAGTGGAATGCCGACGGTTCCTCACCACCCACGACAGGCCGACTCGGTGCCGTCGTCCCCGGCGGCGGGCAGTTCAGCCCGGCGTTTGGCGGTGCGCCTTGGGGCGTAGGCAGCTGTCTATACTCCTTTCAGCCGAGCAACTCGATCACACCTGAGGAAGACATTGTGGTGGCCTACACCAACTGGGGACTCGACCTCGCCCCTGGTCAGGACATCGAGCTCGAATACAGTATGAGATGGACGGAGCAGGCCGCGGAGTACACGCCGAGCGTACCGATGACCAACGGCCGTCCGATCGTTCCGGCAAGCAACCCGCTCAATCCCTTTAATCAGGACATTCCCTGGACAGGGCGCCCGCTCGGCAATGCGTACCGATACTCACCTGTCGACGCCCGTCAGGAGGACGATTTTCAGTCACATCGCTTCGCCGTCACCTACAACCTCGACTTCGGCCAGTATCTGGCAGGGGAGATGCTCTCGACATGGAGCATGTTCGTCTCGGGACAGTACTCGTGGGACCGCATAACGGAGCGCGACCGCGACACCCATCTGCTGCGGCTGCAGTACGCGCTGCAAGGCTACGGTGGAAGCAATTGCGATGTCCGCTTCGACGGACCCGGACCCGGTACCGCTCCGGGGACTGGTAACTGTTACTACTGGAGCCCGTTTGCTGCAGACATCTACCTCGACACGTTCGATTCGAACTCCGGCCATGCGTCGGCATTTCGGGTGGACAGTGATGGCAATGTCGTGAAAGCACCCGGCGCAGAAACCTATGATGTCATCGAATGGTTCATCGCGGACTCCGAGAGCTTCAACGAGCGTGAGCTGTTCGTCTGGGAAGCTGCCGCTGCCGGTGACATATTCGCGCTGCCGGCCGGCAACGCCGGGCTCGCGGTTGGCGTCCAGCATCGTCGCGGACGCACCACAGCGCTCCGGGGATGTGACGTTGCTCGTAGGCAGGACTCGGTCCCAGGTCGATCACGGTCACCGCGTCGAGGTGCGCGGCAAGCTCGTCGGTGGTGACGGTTGCGTCAGCCAGCGTGCCTCGCAAGGTCGGCTGCCACGGGCCGGGGCCCAAGGCCCCGGCCCCCGCCCCCCCCACGCGCCCGAAGACG